>NZ_JAMYJY010000027.1:0-38275 GCF_024136985.1 Haloferax sp. AB510 | reverse complement strand
GTTTTCTACAATTCGCGCAATACTATAATTTTCAGAGACCGCATCAAGCGCTCGACGGACGAACGCCGGTTGAGGAGGTCACTAACTAGACAGTGCCCTCATTTCCAATGTGTCGATTATTCTAGTAAAAGATTTCTTGATTCGTCCAGGTTACCCGTCATGCACTTTTCAAGGGCTGTATCGCTCAATTTCAGTAAAATCGGGGGATTAGTCTACCGTTTCAAAGCTCAAGTTGGAAATTGGTATCTTATAGTATAGCCAATTTCAACCAATATACAATCGATTATTCCCCGAATTTGGGCGTTTGAACACCTCGTCAAGCACAATCCTTCCAGACCGGATGACCAAGAGATTCGTCGATCACATTTTTACCATCTTAAAACCGCCCGACGCCCCTCTCGTTTGGTTTGAGGCTATTTCATTCCTCTCAGTACCTCCCAAATCATCCAAAGGATGGCTAGGGTACACCGGTGCAAACGCCGCTGGCTCTCTCCGGCCGAGGGGCCATCAAACGATGAGCGCCTCTTTCCAATATATCAGAATTCACTCACTGGATGATGACGCGATCCACGGTTGAGTTTGTCGCCCCGAGAGGGATGAGGGGGCTGTCGTAGGCACCCACTCAACAACCATGTCTTCTGAACACGAGCAACAGCGATCACGACTCCCTAGCGAGCACACTGAGCAACCGAGCGAAGAACCGTGGGCAGATCTCGAACTGACGCTCCCTCACAACAGAAGTCCGACTGGCATCGTCTCATTTGTCGAGTGCGCACTCGTCGAACTCACCCACGAAGACGTCGGAGCCGAGTTCGTCTCAACGAGCGTAGCGGGCGTGAAGCGGACACAGTTCGTCGCCGTCGACGACATCGGTCAGCGGTTCAAGAAGCGGTATTTCGACGAACGTCTCGGCTGGCACGAAACGACAGTCAGCCGTGAAGCGGTTCGTGAAGAGTTGGTCAACCGACTCTCGCGGTCTTCCTTGGATCGAACCGACGAAACGCCGAACACTGACCCAGATACGTTCCACGTGAAGCCCGTTCATCAGTTCTGAGCCCGCCGCATCGTTAACCAATACGGAACGCAGACCTCCGCGGTGTTGGTTAACAGCGTGGCAGCGAGCGCCAACGGAACCCCTCTCGCGAAGAGTGGTGGTTCGGACAATGTCGATGTGAGCATGAACGAAACGGTTGGCCAAGGTCGTTTCTGAGAACTCCGGGGGTCCACAGATGTTTAAGCCAGCACAGAGCACTCATCTACCCATGGCCACGGATCTCACTGAACGGGTGCAAGAAATCGCCGAAGCGAGGGGTATCCCCGAATCAGAGATCCTCGAACAGGCATTGGAACGCGGCGTCGAAGATCTCTGGGTTGACCTCGTTCTCTCGAGATACATCGACGACGAAATCGACCGCGAGACCGCAATCAACCTTGTCGGTCGAGACCGCGTCAAGCGAGCAGAGCAAGAGGTACAGGCTATCGAAGACGACGTTCGGTGGGGACTGAATGCGTGATCCTCGCGGTTGCTGATGCGGGCTCTATTGTGATCACAGAGTTCGCCCCATGAACAAACCGTGTTCTTACTACTGTCTTCTCGGACATGTTTGTCCGTCGGTTCCTTGAACTGGTTATCTCGAAGGACCGTTCCAGCTCTGTACCCGATGTCGGCCTAGTGGAGCGGTGACGTACTAAACGTAAGATCTCGATGCGCACCGCATTGGAAGAAAAGAATACGAGATCGGTACGTAACCCAGCGGTCCGCGTGTGGCTCACATCGTACACACGAAAACGGCTAAGTACGTTGGCTCACAATGTACACATCATGAGCACCGAGAAGAAGCGCGTGCAGTTTCGGGCCCCTAATCGGCTCATTGATCGGGCGGATGCACTCGCTGCAGTCCTTGGGGAAGACCGAACAGACGTCCTCGTGACCGCGCTTCGGGAGTACCTCCAAGACGCCGCTCACGACGACACACTCGTCCAGGAGATTGCCGCCGCCTACTACGACGACGAGATTACCTTCGAGCAACTCAAAGCGCTCGTCGGCGCCGAAGAGGCGGCCAACCTCCGCGTGTTGAAACAACAGTTAGACGAGGACTTCATCGACGAGGTTGCCGACGTATAGATGGCGCAGCTTATCGCAGACGCCTCCGCCCTCGTGAGTCTCGGGATCGTTACTGGCGACGACCCCGATCCACTCGCAGTTTGTCTTTCACAGTACGAGGCCGTCGTCCCAACGGCGGTCATCGATGAACTCCGTGAGATTGCCTCCTACGATGACGTCCACGGGCACGCTGCGTCCGCCGTCCTCGACCAAACGGATTCATTCACAACACAGTCGGTCGAGCTTGATGCGGAGTTTCCGCTCGATGACGGTGAGAACGCGGCGGTCACCCTCGCAAACGAACTCGATGCTGCGCTCTTCCTCTGTGACGAGTTCAACCAACTTGGTTTGATCCACGCCTCACTCGCTGATACCCGACTTGTCACGACGCCGACGCTGCTCTCGGTGTTCGTTCGAACTGAACAGCTCTCAGCTGCCGAGGCACGCCTGCTCCTCGATGAGATCAGCGACGCCCGTAGCTGGGGTGCGAACAGTTACGTGCAACGCGCTCGCTCATTGCTTGAGGAACCCTGACCGAGGCTGTCGCCGTCCGAGATATCCTTTTGTACCTTCATATATGTCTGTCTATCCACATACGATTTACAATCATCATCAGACCAAGATTTACGGCTGTATCTATCGGAGATATCGGCTCAGTCGGGTATACAGGTACATCCCGCCAAAGATGAGGCCAAGGAGTACCAAGAGACCAGTAACATAGTCCTCGGAGACACCAACTCGAAATGGGGGTGTTTGAAGATACGGAACATACCATAAGAGATAGACTAGAAGCACAAGCAGACGTATCAAACGTCACTTCACATAATAGTTGTGTCCGTAGAACTGTCGTGACTGTATCAGTCACATGTGATTACGACAACACTTATTGTGGCCTGTTCTTGTTCTCTGTCTGCAGTGGTAAATAACAGCTCTCCAACTGGTCAGCAATCCTCACAGGATCTAGACTCGGTACCGAATCGACGGCGACTACTTCAGATGATTGGTGCAGCAGGGCTTGGAACCGTAACAATCTCAGGCTCTGCCAGTGCAAAGCGAGAAGACTATCCAGAAGTAGATAATCCGTATCCTGAAGCTACAGTCGCGGATCTCAAGCAACAAGCAGCAATGCATCCGAATTTGAACCGGGCAGCATTCATTACGACAGCACTCAATGATACCCGTGAGCTATACGTCGCAACAGGGGTTCAATCACTCGCAGAGCAGCCCGATACGATCTTTCAACTCACGTCAAGTACGGGATTCGCAGCCTATGACATCAGCTGGCTTCAAGACCATCGAATTCGCTACTGGCACGACGGAGCAGTTTACGAGCGGAAAGTCACAGCAGCGAACAAACGCTTCGAACCCGTGAAGATCCGCGAACAACGTCTCCCAGCGTCTCAGCAACACTCAGGTGATCACTAATGGGTGTGTCATTCAGCACTTGTGAGCAGATTCCGAAGGTAGATGCTGACAAACTAGATCTCAAACGGCAGAAGTTTTGCTTTAAACTGAGCAACGTAACGCTCTCGGAAGGAACCCGTCCCTGTAGCGGCGGCTCAACGCCACCGTTGCACTCAGTTACTGCGAGCTTTATTTCGCGTGAAGTGCCGCTCTTTGGAACCGACTGGAAGACAGTAGTTGATCTCGGCATGTGGATCGGCGTCCAAGAGGAGACTCCTGGTGAATTCTGTCTCTGGATGGGCCAAGAGCAAACAGGTGTCTGTGTCAACGACTGCGATATTGACCCTCGGGACCCGTCGACAGAAAAGGTCGCAACACTCGTTGATGAGTTCTTGAGGGAACTGCAAGCGAAGAATAACAACGGTGAGTTGCAAGTTCCAGATTACATCTTTGATATTGGGTTTACGGTACTATCAGGTGTGCTTGTCATCGGCGTGCTGTACTTGTTAGGGCCGTCGGCATTACTCGGCGGTGTCGCCGCCTGAGTGGCCATTAACCCGGCTTTTTTTATGCGCCAGTCGAAACAGCGTTGGTAGTCTGCCCTCCATATGACGTTCCCCCAATCAGTCGGTATCACAGAGGATTTGACAATTCATCTCGTTGGCGAATCGCACCTAGGTCAGTACGATCGACTCTCAGATGGCCTCGAGCGGTTACTGCTGACAGCAGGGATTGCAGTCTGGTATACTGAGCGACCAGTGGAACGCCCAACAGTCGGTGACTACACCGCTGCGGCCATCCGACTGCCACTCTATCTGATTGGGATGTGTGTGACCCAGATGCTGTACGGGCCGCTATATGCGCTTCGTGCCGGCACACAACAGGCAGTCGAGACGGAAGCTGTGCTCGAAGTCGCCTCGGCACATGGTGTACCGACGGTCCCAGTCGATACGCATCCATCACAGCTCGTGCCAGCACTCTCGTTGGGCTGGTTTGGACTCGGGTGGCTCGGGATGGTGGTGAGTCTCGCTGTTGCACCAGTCCTGATTGGCGTCGTCACGGGTTGGGTCGTGGTGTGTACCAGCATTCTGCGTATCCTCAGACGGCGCCGCGTCGCATACGAGACACCCTTAGCGCTGCTGTTCGGTTGGGGTGGGCTGGTGGCGATTGTCCCACTCGGAGCTGTCCCGCTTGCGTTTAGCCTAGGTGCGTTCATAGTACATGGGCTTGTCATCCGCCGAACGGCAAGTTCAAGGGAAGCGGCGATGGCCCAGCGGGTGCTCAGCCACATCTCCGGGACTGACCACGAAGCCGTCTGTCTGACGGTTGGTGCAGCGCATCTCGACGGGCTTGCGGAGCAGTTCGACAGCTATGGCGTCAGTACGGTGCGCCATACGAACCTCGGTGACCGGGGGACGGCTTCAGGCTGAAGTCGCCCCCTGACCGCTTGGGAAGAACGAGGATAGTCTGTTGCGAGGACAACAGAACCAGCCAGCACGACTACGCCAAGAGTGGGGCAGATCTGACACGATAGAAGTCCGACTGGCATCGTCTCATTTGTCGAGTGCGCACTCGTCGAACTCACCCACGAAGACGTCGGAGCCGAGTTCGTCTCAACGAGAGTAGCGGGCGTGAAGCGGACACAGTTCATCGCCGTCGATGACGTCGGCGAGCAATTCCAGAAGCGGTATTTCGACGAGCGTCTCGGCTGGCACGAAACGACAGTCAGCCGTGAAGCGGTTCGTGAGGAGTTGGTCACCCAACTCTCACGGTCGTCACTGGGCAGTGCTGTGGGTCAGCATGGCGTCGTCGACGATCAAGACAAATTCTAGGTGATGCCAGTTCCGGAGCTGTGAATTCAGGACTGACGCCTTAACCAACAATAGCACAAGAGAACAACGTCCGTTGGTTAAGATCGTGGTCTGTTGGTGGATTCCGCCCCGCACAAAGTCGGGAAACTATTCCTCGAAGTAAGAACTATATCCCGTGGCGCGCAAGAACGAGTATGTCCAACAGCGAGTCTCCAGGCGGCCCGCCCTCTTTCGAGGATGCGTTTCGTGGCGACGACGTGGAGCAACGCATCTACGGGACCGTTCTCCAGACTCGCGAGCCGACGACAGCGAGCGCCATCGCCGACGTTGCCGACTGTGACCCGAAAACGGCTCGGAAATATCTGGGCTGGTTCAGTGAACTCGGTATCGTCACGCGCCACAACGGCCATCCGGCCACCTACGAGCGCAACGACGCCTACTTCGAGTGGCGGCGAATTAACCAGCTCGCGGCCGACCACTCCGTCGAAGACCTCCAGCAGCGCGTTCGGGAACTGAGCTCGCGGATCGAGACGTACGAGGACACGTACGGTGCCCCGACGCCAGCGGCCGTCGACGCCGTCGACGCCGCAGAATCGAGCGACGACCAGACGCTCGACGACGTGTACAGTGACCTCAGCGATTGGGCGACTGCCCTCAAGGAGCGAACGCGCTACGAACGTGCCCGTCAGCAACGTGCCCGTACCGACTGCCAAGAGAAATGACGGCCGTCGAGTGTTACAACACGGAAGAACGACTATTGGCTAGCGCGAGAGAGTCGCAATTGTGACTGACGACGTCGCGTATCCTTCGGTCGAGCTCATTCTCGATCTCCACGAGCAGATCGTTGACGAGGGCGACGCCACAGAACCCGGAATTCGATCGGAGGACGCAATCGAATCTGCAGTGCAGTACGTCTCTGAAGGATACTTTGGGGAGGTTCCACAGACACTGCACGAAAAAGCGGTACATCTGATGCGGCTTCTTGTTGCGGATCATCCGTTCGTCGACGGGAACAAGCGAACAGCGCTTCGAACGGTAGTCGTCTTCTACATGCTGAACGGGTACACGTTCGACTACGGTGACGAAATTCGCGCCTTACTGCACCGCTTCGCGACCGATGAATCCGCCGTCGACACTGAGACCGCAGTGATCTACTTCCGAGCGTGCGCTCGTCGCAACTGATAAAGGGACACACAGAGTATGTTCGACACAGAGATGGCGTCCAGCACCGATTCCTCGGCGACGGTCGATGAAGAAGTTCGCCGATTATACGAACGGTATCAGGCGGCCGATAGCGACGAGGAACGTCATGCGATCGCCCTTGAGATGGGGAAACTTGACGGACGCCGCCACGCAGAGATCTACGCCGCACTCGAAGACGAGTAAGCCAACAGAATTCTTCTGACTCCCCGCCGACTGCCCCCACCCCCGGCGACGACGCTTCGTGGCCGACCGACCATCGCGACGTGCTTCGGCTCGTCCTCGACGACATTGAAGACCGGATAGCGGCCCTGTGGAGTGAGTAAGGGCTGTCCCAAAGGTGAGCCTGTATCGCGAACGGTTTTATCACTCCGCCGAAGGTTAACCAACACAGAACCATGGCCCTCCTCAGTGTTGGTTAACAACGTGGCAGCGAGTAGTTTGTCCGCACCTGAGAGGCCGAGGCGCGTCAATACGCGTCAACGTACCTCCATCTCGAGAGGATTGTTGGCTCGGTTGATTTCGATGTGAGAACGAACGAAACAGTCGTCCGAAGTTGTTTCTTGGAAACTCCATAGACTGCATCATACCTCATGAGTGGACAGGTATGACTGTGTGAGAATATTTGGAAAGATGCTGGGTTCAAATCATGAACTCGGCGGCGATACAACGAGTATCGTAACCGAAGTAAACAAACCGATATCTGCCTTCTGACAGAGAATTACAGACATAGTAATCTGGATTCGTGTCGTTTTGCCGTGAGAGCCCTCCTTGAGTAAACTCAAATTCCCAAGTAAATCCGGCACCTGGTTTATGCTCTACCGCTTCGTCCGACCACGCTGGTCTGGCATGGACCCAGAATATCGATTGCCACCTTTGGTCTGTCTTTTTTTGGATATCGTACTTAAAACGGTTTCCGGAATACTTCGTTTTCTCGGTGCTATTCGTCATCTGGACTTGAAGTTCCTCACCGATCGAACTAGGAGAGCGAGGAATCGAAAGATCGAACGCCGAATTCTCTGGGCCCTCACACGTAATTTGAAGTCGGTTTAAATCGTCACACATTGATTTGGACGTATTATTTGGGTCTGAAGATGATTCATCGTCAGTTCCGTTTAACGTCTGCTTCCCAAGACAGCCGGGGAATGCTAGTGAAGTTGCTCCGAGTGACAGTAGTAACTTTCGTCGATTCATACACGATATCTGTCTCATATAATAAAAGGCACTCCGGTGGGTTAAGTATCGATTTTAGTTACTGGATATTAGACAGTCACATTAAACTGTGATTCAATAGCAGACATTAATGTACCAATGGCGTCATCGCTACCATCAGTTCGGTGTCCGTAATTGATTCCAGCGATAAGTGGTCGTCCATAATCGTCTTCTCTGTAGTGGGGTCCACCAGAGTCCCCACCGCGACTAATTGCATCGGTGTCGAACGTAGAACCGTATGCATACGTCACATGACCAGAGCAGATGCCTGTATTAGCACCCTGCTTTTTCACCTCCCAGCTCGTATCGCCTTCACGGTCTTTGATCTTGGTACCCGAGATGATCCCGAATACGTTTGGTCCATACGGCGCAGAATCCGTATTCTCGGCGAGACTGTAATCAACGTTCGCACCGTTCCGCATCTGTATCACACCAGCATCAACCGGCAATCCCGGATCAACACGAGTGTCGTCCGGGGTGCCAAAGCGGTCTTCTTCAACTTCGTCGTTCTGGTAACACTTATCAACCCCTTCGTCTAGGCAGTGACCTGCACCAACGATTACCAACTCGTCATTCAAGTCGTCGTGTGCAGGCGTTCCAGTCGTACAGTATCCCGACTCAGGTATATAATAACATCCACCGGGGATATCAGGGAAGTATTCCGTGTCGTAGTACTGGGTGTCTGGATCAGTATCGCAGGGGAAGTCCGGCTTAACAGTTACCTTCTCTGCCTTCACCGGGATATCTTCAACTGCACGTTCTTCCTCGGTTCCTCTACCAGCGACACCGGTAGCCGAGGCTGGGAGATGATCTTCAAACTGAGTGAACGCCATGTCGGGGCGAATCTCGTCTCCACTTGATGTTTCCTGAATAAGGTATTGAACGGAGACCACCTTCCGTCGACGATGGCCGGAGGTATCAGTCGTTACTCCCACTCGTACCGGAACTGGGAGTGATGAAAGTTGTTCTTCTACTTGTTTGCGTACATCATGAGCACTCTCAACGATAGCCCATTTCTCTCGGCTGATCTTGTAGTATTTGGGCTCTCGATTTGGTTTTACTGCTTGGTTTACCACTGCGTCGTGGTTCGTATGGACTAGTCTACCAAGGCGAAGGACTTCATCGTCGAGGTTCACATCTAACTCTGCAAACGCATCCTGGGACATGAACGAAATCGCTGCGCCTCCTACGCCCAAACTGCTGAGAGTATTCAGGAACCTACGCCGACCCATTCGAGTCAACTTTCTTCATTTCTCAGACATCCTGTCACCAGTTAATCTTGTTTCATTCAGGATATATAACATTTACTTGCATTTTCAGACATCGCTCTTCTGTAGACGTTCGTTGATAGCGTCCAGCTGTCACTCTGGGATCGAAGAGGGGAGCGACACTGCGTTAGCGGTGTCCAACACGAATGATATAGAACAGTTTGTCCGCGCCTGAGAGGCCGAGGGGCGTCAATACGCGCCGACGTGATTCCCATCTTCCTACAAGGAGGGAATCCCGGCCTTCAGGCCGGGAGGGAATCCGACAACTGCTGAACTAACCACGTTTTAACAGCCGTCCCGAATGCCGACCACCATCTTTAACTTACGTCATTTCTTACGTTTTGGTGGATGAGAGCAGATTTCGATATGGAGCGAGGCGGGCCACTTCACGAAGCCGTGAAGGAATACGCCCGCGACCACGGGATACGCCACTCACGAGCATACCCCGAACTCCTCCGCAAAGCACTCGAATCCGAAGGCTACGATGTCAACGACGCAGACGGCGAATAAGACGCTGGAAGCCACGCTCGCACCCCCAACACGGTGCAAGGAGCAACGCCTCCAGCAAACGCTGTCTGAATACCGAGACGCACTCAACGACGCCTTCGAGCAAGACTGTACGACGATGAGCGCCACGAACGACGTGGTGACTCCGTACAACCTACCGTATCAAGCGAAAGATGCCCTCAAGTCCTACGTCCCGAAACTCCACAAGACGTACAACGCGAAAGAGTTGGACGATGAACACCCGCTCAGGTTCGTGAATCGAGCCGGGAAGTTCGACCGTGACTCCTCGCGTGAGTACGAAATCTGTTGGAACGTTCCGCAACCCGGTCACGGAACTAACTTCTGGATTCCACTCCGACTGAATCCCGACCAAAAGGAACTGTGGGATGAAATGCTCGATGACGAGTCGAGTACGAAGGTGGGCGAACTTCGCTTGCAGAAACATCGGAAGACGTGGACGCTCCACGTTACCGTCGAATACGAAATCGAGAACACCTCAGAAATCCCTGAAAATCCGACTCGGGTTGGATTCGATATTGGCGAATCGATGTTGGTCACGGGCTGTGCCCTTCAACACGACACTCCCACGAAACCACTGTTAATCAACGGGAAGGAAGCCAAGCGAATCCGCAAAGAGATGTTCACGACACTCAAGCGACTCCAAGAGCGAGACGCCTCCGAGTGGCGTATCGAGGAGCGATTCTCTCACTACCAGAACCGACTCACAGACCTTATCGAAAAGGCGTCTCGTGAGTCCGTGGAGTACGCCCGTCAGTTCGAGAACCCCGTCATCGTGATGGAAGACTTGGCGTACATCCGTGAGTCACTGGACTACGGGATGTATATGAATCGACGCCTGCACTCGTGGGCATTCGCTCGATTGCAGGGGCGTATCGAAGACAAGGCGAAGGACGCCGGGATTCCAGTCCGGTACGTCCACCCCCAGTACACCTCGAAGACGTGCCATTCGTGCAAGCATATCGGGTATCGACCTCGGCAAGCCGAGTTCAAGTGTAAGAACCCAGAGTGTCACGTATCGACGTTTCAAGCAGATATTAACGCGAGTGCGAACATCGCACGTCGCGTCAACCCGTGGGGAGAGAGCCTACCAGTGAAACAGGCAGGCGATGACTCGCCACAGGATGGGCGCGGTTGTGACACCGCCACGACTCAGTGTGAGCAGAGCGAGACACCCTCGCAGATGACACTCACATCGTTTCAAGAGTCGAAACCCACTGCCAGCGACGACTGACTGGCATTCCAACCGTGTGGGAAGCCCCGTCGTTTACGACGGGGAGGATGTCACGCCCGGTACAGACGTATTCGACGATGCATCAGCCGACCACGAACGGTTTGAAGCGGAACTCGTCGCACAGGATCAAGATGCCGCCCGCGTCGCAATAGCGGATATCGACGACGGGAGGGCCCATTCTCTCGTCAATGACCGCGTCGACGACGACGTCGTCACTCCCATCCCCGACGAACGGGTCCTCGTCCACGAGCCAAGCGACGAGGCATTCGACTCGATACTCCAACTCGCGGTCTTCCATCGAGGCTGGACCGCCGCTCGCGACACCGACGAGGGAGGAGAGTGATGCAACAGACACTTGCTGGCTGTGCCTTCTGCGATGCGGTTCCCGGTACAGACGTGGGGGAGGCACATACCTGGGGAAAAGACGAACGAGTCACACACCCAATCTGCGTCGACTGCGCGATCCAGTCGAATCCCGATCCCGACGAGCGTGACCATTACGCCTGCGATAGCTGTGGTCTCGTTGTCGATGCGCTTGCAGCCCTCACACAGTTCCGTGTCGAACTCGGCCACCTAGAAGGCGCGTTACAGCTGTGCGAGCAGTGTAACCCAGGCGGACTGGCGACGTACTGGACACGCGACCTCAAGGAGCATCGCGTCGCGACGCCAACGGAGTGACTCATCGCGCGTCTCTGTGCACGGAGAACTCTAACCAACAAGCAAACGCACCAAACAACTATCTTCCAACAGCCCCAACACTAGTCTATGTCGAGCGGCACCATCGATATCGACGAGTTCGAAAACGCCGACGCCGACGAATTCGAGGAACGGAACGATACCGAGCAGATCGTGCTGTTCCTCGACGACCACGACGACCGTGCGTGGAAGGCAGCGACGATCGCCGAGCGGCTCGGGTTGGACACGGATGCTGTTAGTGCAATCCTGTCGCGATTGAAGGAGCGCGGTCTCGTGCGGCACAAGCGCCCGTACTGGGCGATCACGGACAACAAGGAGCGACTCCAGTCAGCTTACCGGCTCCACCGGCATCACAAGACGGCAGACGACCAGTACGGTGAGGAACGTCTTGAGGACCTCCAGACAGACGAGATGGAAGACGTACAGTGACTGCGTTCGAGGATCTGGAACGTGGCGACATTATCTGGGCGAGTGACCCGCTCTCGGAGAAAGGTCGCCCGATGCTCATAGGGGCTCCTCGATTCCCGAACCACGGCGTGCAACTCATCACGGTCCTGATTTCCACGAAGACCTATCACGAAGAAGCACTCGCACTCAGGGACGACGACTACGAGGGCGACCCACTCGGGGAACGAAGTCACGTCCTCCCGTGGTCGCTTGCGACTCTCAACAGTGCTGCGGACGTCGACCACTACCTGACATCGCTGGTGGACGACCGCGCCGAGGATGTGGCGAGCCAAGTGATCGACTACATATCGTCCTGAGAATAACGTTTTAAACGATAGCCAGCTTCATAGTAAGTGTACAGATGCAATCCCCACCAACAGGCAGTTCAGGTGGATCAAGCGACCTCCTCGTTGAAATCGTCGAGACACTGGAGGCATGTGGACTCGATGACGACGCCTATCAACTCCACGAGTACGTCGACCCCGGTGCGCTCGAGCAGTTGATCGATTCCGCCGATGAGACCATCTCTGTTCAGTTTACTGTCGAGGGGATTCCGCTCGGTGTCTCGCCGGACGGTGTTGACGTCATCATTGAGGACGAATCGCAGTCCGTCGGCGAATAACGACTTGCGGTTCCGAGACAGGGATTGTTCCTGAAAGCCCTCGGCCGCTCGACGCCCCGCGACCACGTGAGACTGCGTCTCGCTTGCTCCCGTTCGCTTCGTCGCCGGCGCAGAGCGCCGGCTTCTAGCGGGACTAAAGGTCACGCACGGCTCACGAGGACGCCGCTGCACGCCTCACCCCTGCGGTGCCCCCCGGCTCCGCCTGAGGGCTAGCGAGCGCTTCGCTCTCACGTCGCTTGCGGATCCCGGCGAGCATTTCGTTCGTGAAACCGTGTCGCAGTAACCGTTGCCCGGCCCGTTCAAACGGTGTTCCCTACCGATGTGCAAGCTCTACACATTCGCCGAAACCGTTATGCGTCCATGTGCAGAATTTGCACATAGAATGAGCGCGAGTGACAAACCCCGACGGGTCCACTTCCAGTCGCCCGAGTACCTTGTCGACCGACTCGACGCGATTGCGGCACTCTTCGACAAGGACCGGACAGACCTCCTCGTCGAAGCGATCCGCGAGTACATCGAAGACACTGCCGACAGCGAAACGTTCCAAGAACTTGTGGCAACGAAGTACTACGACGACCAGCTTGAGTTCGAGACGGTCAAGCAGTTGGTCGGCGCTGAAACCGCCCAACGGCTCCGCTTGCTCAAGGCAGACCTCGAGGGCGAGCCATTCGATCTCACTACGCCCACTGACGTCGACATCTACGGCGACGACGCGACGACGGTCGAGACTGGTGACGGCGACGAGCGATGAGCAGGCTGCGACTGCGGACAGTCGTCGCCGACACGAGTGCGCTGGTCAGTCTCGCGGTTCCCCGCGCCGACGCGGCCGTCGACACTAACACTCCGGACCCGTTCCAGTATCTCCTCACGTCGTGCGAGGTGTTCGTGCCGCCAGAAGTGGTCGCCGAACTCCGTGATATCACGCAGTACCAAGACATCCACGCCGCGGCTGCGAACAACGTCCTCGCGGCCCGCGACTACTACACGGTCGCGGACCCCTACGAGCGCGAGGATACACCGGACTCCCGGCCGACGTTCGGGCTCGACGACGGCGAAACCGACGGGATTGTCCTTGCGAACGCGCTCGATGTCGATGGGTTTCTCACCGACGAGTTCGGCGGAACGAACTTCCCACTGATTCACGCCGTGCTACAGGGCCCGCGGATCGTCCCGACACCACGGCTCATCGTCGACTACGCTCGGAACGGACATCTGAGCCCCGAAGAGGCTCGGACGCTGATCACGACCATTAGCCCGCATCGGAGCTGGGAGAACAGTCCGTACGTCACACAATTGCTCCACCGTCTCGACGAGTAACCGTCCTCCGAGTAACGATTCCGAACACCCAGCGCCGGTGACGACACTCAAACGCCCTCGGCCGCTCGGCATCCCGCGACCGCGCGAGACTCCGTCTCGCTGGCCCTCGTTCGCTCCTGAAGACTCACTTCGCTCGTCTTCCGTGCTCCCGCTCGCTACACTCGCGGGACCTCCGCGTCGCTCGCGACCGACCATTCGTAGAGGGTTCGATGTAATCGCCAAGTTGGCGACAGTTTTTCACAGCCGTGCTGAATACAGCGCGCGAGTGTATCACTGGTCAAACGAACAGAGGCCATCAGGAGAGTTGTCGTAATCGCACGCTCGGTGGTAACCGAGGTCGAGGCGTTCTTCCTCCCGGAGTCTGCCCTCGGCGAGTGCAACCGAACAGTCACCACCATCTGTGTCATACCCCTGGAACGACTCGGTGACCCAGTCACCATCGTCGATACGAACAGCGACTTCGTATCGACCAGGGGTGCTCCCCCAATCGCACTCCGGAATCGCGCTCTCGACGATGACTCCGTCCCGTCCGGCGACATCGTGTGTCGAACGGTGAACGCTCGCTCCGTTGCGCATCACTCGAATCGTGATCTGATGAGCGTTTTCAGTGAAGTTGTGAACTGCGACGTAACCGAGCTGGAACGACTCATTTTGAGTCCCCGTGAGACTGTCCAGACACCCGGCAGTTGAGACGATCCCGCCGGTAGCGAATGAGGCAAGGAGGGCACGGCGGTTCATACGACGATTTCTGTCCCTTTCAAAAAGTATCTTCTCCCACTCGTATCGTCAGATACCTCTGTCTGTGTCACGCATCTTCTGACAGCAATTGGTGAGGTTTCTACGGTCGTGCTGAATGCAGAGGATGAGTTCAGCAAGTAAACAACGTTCATTTCACGCTACTAATGATGAAACAGTTGTTGGAAAGACGTGTTTGTTTTCCGACCTCAGAAAGAGATTTCGAGACATTCATTTTCTATCAATGAGCCCACATTAAATGTGAGCCAAATAGACTGGACCGCTCTACTGTTGGTTGGAGGCGCATTTCTCGTAGGTGCTGTTGGCTTCCTCCTGCTTGGTCCGGTCGGATTCTTTATCGGACTCGTCGGCACGATATTCGTCGGATTTCCACTCAAATCTGCCTATGAAAACTACCAGTCTCGAATGGCAGCGCTAGAGGAGCGAGTTGCGAAAACGGAATCCACAGTTGAACAGCTCAAGATAGACAACAGTCCAGACGGGGACGAATGATTGCAAATCTGTTAGAACCTTTTTCATACTCTAACTCTTGTGAGACTATCGTTCAGTCCAGTTGCGTGCTGAGATTGGCGATTTGATAGCCTCACTGATGGCCGACTAGCGCTTTCTATTCAGCACGGTCTCAGCAAACTATCAGCGACTGATTATTTCAACAGAGCCACTCCCGCCAAATCAGTAGAACAGCGGTGAACTGCGACATCTACTGTTGTGAGAGTGCGTTATCCGGATATCCAGCTCGTCTTCTTGCAGCCTGCCGCTCGGCTTCAGTCAGCCGGTATGGTGATAACTCTTCTTCCAGCGAACCGAGTGCTGACCGACGGGCCTGATGAGCTTCGAGGAAATCCGCGATACGTTCTGCTGCGACCTCCTTGAGCTCACCACTCAATAGAGACCCCTCGCGGTATTCCTCCGCGAGTTGTTCAACTCGCTCGTCACTCTCCTCAAAGAAGTAGTACAACAATAGGTAAGAGACATCAACCTCCGGATTCCCACCCTTCGCACGATGTTCCTCGATGCTCGTCTGTCCACCTGAGTACGCGTACGTTCGGATTTTATCGGTGACCGTCTCTCGGTCGTCCGAAAGGAGGATACTTGGGGCATCGTCAGACGAACTCATCTTCCCCGGACCTTCGAGGCTCGGGAGGAATTTCGAAAGCAATGCTCCAGGCTTGCTCACGTCGTACCGTTGTTTTGCGGCAATATCACGACAGACACGTACGTGTGGGTCTTGGTCTACTGCAATTGGAACGAGTGTCGGATGGCGCCCTTCGACAAGTTGTGGAAGAAGCAGATGAGCTGCTTGCACGGCAGGATAGAACGACAGGCCGATATTCTCGGGTTCTCCGTACGTTGCGTCTACTGTCGATTGGGTCACTTCCTTTGCAAATGTAGTGGCAAGAGGATACACCACGTCGGCGTCTGCTGTATCTACGATGATGCGAGTGCGGTCAGGGTCGAAGCCAACGGCAAGGAGGTCGCGGAGGTTCTGGCGAGTGTAGTCGCTGATTTCGTCGAGCGATTTGTCCTTGAGAACGTACTTCTCGTCGTCGGAGAACGGGATGTAGACGCGTGTGCCAGTCTGCTCTTGGAGATATTTTGCAAAGTAGAAGGGGAAGATGTGGCCGATGTGCATCGGCCCGGAGGGGCCACGTCCGGTCACGATTGAATGGGGTTTGCCATCGTTTGCGGCATCAAGGAACGGGTCTACATCTCGTTGGGCGTAGAAGACGTCTCGCCGGACGAGCGGGTGGCTGGGGTCGGGGAACCGCGTTTTCTGTTCGGAGGTGAGTCGGTCGGCTCCGAATCGGTCGAGGAGTCGGTCGTAGTTGATGTCGCCTTCGACGGCGTAGGGCGTTACGGTGAAGTTGTCTTCTGCTGGCATTGGTGTTGTTGACGAGGTAGTCACTTGGAGTGCGGTACAACGAAGAAGCGAGTGAGCATCGCGGTGGTGTCGTTGGGTGAAGCCCGTCAGACCCTATCCCGAGATACTGTCCACTTCCCGTGGCGCGTGCCAACGCCAGCAGTTGGCGGAGGAAGTGGACTCCATGTATCTGAGGATGGGTACTTGTGATATATATCCTATGCTTCGCTTGTCACGTTTTCGTAGATGCTGTACTATTGGGGCTGTCGATTCGACCTACTGAATACATCCTCGATATTCAGCACGCACGTCCTGTCACGGTCTGAGGGGTCCGAGAGAGTCCTCTGTTCTTGATTCGTTACGGCACGCACCGCTCGCCGCGTTCCGCCCTCCGCTTGCTCACGGTTCGCGCTGCTCACCGTTCGCATCGAGACGCTCCCTGCGGTCGCGTCTCGCTTCGCTCGCGACCGACCATTCCGGCCTGTCGCGGTCTCGTTCCTCCGTCACTCGACCGCGTTCCGGGCTACAGTGAATCTGGTCTCGACGCCAGCTTTAAGCGCGTTTTCGGTTGCGCCCCTCGCGGGCTTTCGCGTTCCAGCGCTTTGGGCCGTTCCGCGCGGCGAGCCACCCCGCGGCTCGCCGTGCTCACGACCGTCGCCCTGGACACGGACCCGCAGTCCGGGCCGGACACGAGAAACGGCTTAAAGCTGGCCGCTCGCTCCGGGCGGGTCGCTGGAAGACTCACTTCGTTCGTCTTCCAAGCCCTGCCTCGCTGCGCTCGGCAGGACGGCGCGCGGTGCTGGTTGGGTGGCCTCCCGATGGGGCGCTCGCGAAGGCGCGAGCGAGAGCGCGCAGATGGTTCTGTCGGTCGGTGTCGTCGGAAAACCGCGATGTAAGGGCATCGCGGTGTCGGGCGCGTGAGCGCCTTCAGGAGCTGAACTCCAATGTCGAGTAAGAACGTCTTTGGTAATGAGGTTTCGGTCGATGAACAGGCATTCGAGAAACACGAGGACGGAGCGGTCGACGAAGACGGCTTCGAGGTCGTCGATGAGACGCCGGCGTTCCAGGCGACGGTGCAGATGGAGGTGCAGGCGAAGGTCGACGCGAACCACCCGGACGGGATGGTCGACACCAGCGACGAGCGGATTTACGGTGCGACCCTCGAACAGGAAGAGCGCATTCGGGCGCGAGAGGCAGAGTTGGAGCGCATCAGTGCCCAGGCAGAGCTGGGGACGCAGGATGGTCGGGCAAAGCGGACGCGAGACATCGCGGCGAAGCGGAGCGCTGAGCGGCGTGCAGAGTTCCAGAAGCGGGCGGCGAGCGTGAACCCGATGGCTGACCCGGAGCGAGGCGATCCCCGTGCAGAACTCACGCAGGAGCAGTTGGCGGCGGTGAACAAGCAGTCGATGCGGCTGGCGAAGAAGCTGGATGGCTGGTCGCGAACGGCGATTGGTCGGCGGCTGGGTGAAGCCGTGGTCGGTGGAAAAGACCTGATGAGCGCGGTCGTCGGGGTGTTCGAGGAGTTGCAGACGGCGCCGGGGCAGGTGGTTCCCATCGGAAAGCTCGAGGACGTCAATCGCAAAGAGGTGAGCATCGAAGGTCAGGTCGAGGTGCTCTGGGATAGTGACTCACCAGCCATCGCTCAAGTTGGCCTCATCGCGGACGAGAGCGGGAAAACCAAGGTGACGATCTGGGAGAAATCGAATGCTCCGTGGATCGAGGAAGGCGAGCAGGTGCGCATTCACGGGGCGGCACGGAACTGGTACGAAGGACGCGTCTCACTGGCCGTCACTGGGTGGACCACCATACATTTCCCTGAGCGCGGTCGGTGGTGGGAATAGCCAGTCGTCGCAGCTCTCTTTTTTGCTCCGTGCCGGACCGACCCTGACCCCACCGCCCCACCCTCCGCTCCGTGCTCGCTCCGTGAGACTCGCATTCGCTCGTCTCACGTGTCCTCGTTCGCGATGCTCACGAGGACTCCGCTGCGCGCGCAGCCACGACCTCAAGAGCAGTTTTTCTGGCGCCGCGATGGGTGCCGGCGCAAGCAGACCGGCGAGTGACACAGGAATGTATGAATGCGACTACTGTGATGCCACGTTCGAAGCGGTCAGCAATCTCGGTGGCCATGTTGCCTCCGCCCATCGGTACGGGGAGTACGGATGCGAGACGTGTGGTGAGACCTTCACCTCGCTCGCATCCTATCGTGGTCACCTCGGTGGCCAAACCTCGATTGGACGTGACGAATTGCAAACTGAACTTCGACGATTCACCAAGGAACTCGGCCGGCCACCCACGCGGGACGAGATGAATGCAGACGGGGCGTATTCGGTAACAGCGTACCGGAACGAGTTCGGCTCGTGGTGTGACGCCATCCGCTCGATCGGACACAACCCAGTCCAAGAACGTCGGGTTCGAGACGAGGAATTGTTGAAGGCAATCCGCGACCTAGCCGACGAACTCGGACGGGCGCCGACCGCACCAGAGATGGACGACCAGGGCGCGTACTCGCAACGAACCTGTGCGAACCGATTTGGGTCGTGGGCGAACGCCGTACTCGAAGCCGGGTTTGAACCAGCTGGTCAGCCGAAGATTGCCACCTCAGAACTCTTGGCTGAAATCGATCGACTTGCTTCACGACTCGGTCATCCACCGACAGTCAAGGAGATGAATTCCGAGGGTCGGTATCACGTTGCGACCTATTACGATCGCTTCGAGTCGTGGCGACAGGCGAAACGCCGTGCCGGGTATGGTGAGTCACACGGTAAGGGAGATGGGTGGAATCGACAGGCGTGGGGAGATACTCGCTGGCGGCGACAGCGCCACCGCGTGCTCAAGCGTGACGACTTCTGCTGTCAGACGCCTGGGTGTGACGTCGATCAATCCGAACACCGCGCCCGCTGTGGAACCGAGCTCCATATCCACCACATCACACCGCGGCGAGAATTCGTCGATATGGACGGCCGATACGACGCCGAGGCAGCGAACGAACTCGATAATCTCATTACACTCTGCGCTGCCCACCATCGCTTCTGGGAACAGTTTGCACCGCTCCAGCCCGATATTCGCTAATCGCTTTCGGTGGTGTCTCTCGCCCCCGGCGATGGGCGGCGGGGGCACCAGCTTCCCGTCCTACAATGACCAAAGATACGACACTCACGGCGCGTGAACGGCTTCGCATCCACCTCCGCGAGGCCCGCCGAACGACCGACTCACCAATCGTCGAAGCACAGTTAACAGCTGCTCTGGATGCCTGGGACGATCTGCCACCGACGTCCCTGCGGGAGTGTCCCGTCTGTGGGAAAGCCGGACTGCCAGAGCGGATTCAAAATCACGACTGTAATCGATCGAAACGGCCATAGTAGCCTGGTATTACATGAAAATGTCAGGATAGTGTACGTAATCGCACTCCGAAAGCAGCGTCATCGTACACGCGTTGATACTGGTCATCAGTACTTGGAATCGGCTCAAGAATGTCAATATCACTACGTGATCCTCGCTCTTTGAGCGCTGTTGCTACGACTTGATAGCGGAAGATAGAACGGTTTCGTTCCAGCCACTGCTCAAGAATATCGAATGCGTGCGCCATCGAGTCCTGGCGCTCATCAAATCGCTCTAACCAGTAACGAACGTGTAGATGGCTATTCTCATCACTAGGATCGACACGGTCGGTAAGTTGTTCCATCAGCTCTTCATCCGAGGGAAAGTATCGTCCTCTGTACTGCTCGCCGAGATGCGGTTTCACGATATCGCGTGCCCAGTCTGCCATTCCGAGTGCAATGGCTTTCTCAACGACACGTACCGTTCCCAAGTCATCGATGTACTCCAGATATGGCGAAAGAGCTCGAAGTTGATCAGCGGTGATCAATTCAGAGCGTCCAGTCGTTCTAAATCCAAAGTGCGAGGAGATAAGCCTGCACAACTCGGACGGTTTTTCAGATTGCTTGAATGCCTGCTCCGCTAAGTGCTTGGTCTGGTCAGTAGCTGTGTATAACGCAGCTTGGATGAAAATAGGTTGATTGGAAAGCCTGTCCCAGTATTTCTGTAATAGACGTTCAGCATCATCGGCGGGTATTCTAAACAAGAGTTTCCCAAGAGTGTAGTAAAGGTCTGTATCGGTGTTCACCTGATGTGCCTCAATAATCTGGTCAACTTGATTGAACGCTTCAGGGCACCATGCGTTGTGGACTCTATTCAAGAGGTGATTGTGATGCGCCAATTCCAGACCTCCCTCTTCAAAGACCGTAGTGTCTCCGTGCTCAAGCCGAGTAGCTACCGCGGAAGTCCAGTACGGCTCATTCTTTTCGATATTTCTTAGAGTTGCCAAGTCATCGGGTATAGAATTGTTCGCCCAAAGACTGAAGGCAATACTACGAACATCCTCTGACTCAGACTCCGCTTCCCAAATATCGCGAAGAGGTTGTCTTACTACGGAAGGTAACCGTTGTCCGCGGAGACTCGAAGAGTTCCACTCTTGGACAAACTGATGAGTGACGTGTCGCGCATTTTCTTGCTCACCGTACCGGCGAAGTAGAAACTCGATTGCCTCAAACTCTGGTACCCCCCGAAGGAATTCAAGAAGCGTCGCTTCAATTTTCGGGAACCGATCAACTGCCCCCTTGAAATATTCAACCGATGCAATACCCCGCTCCGAGGGGAGAGAGAAGGAAACCTGCAACCGGACCTTTCGTCTGGTAACGCCCTCCAAATCATCGTCACTCGGTCCTCCCGGAGAACTGCCTTCTGGGAGGGCAGCCCAAGCGGCCAAAATATCGTCCACTAAGTCAGTCTGGGCCGGGAGTGCGCAATGGACACCAGCCCAAACAAACGCAGGGAGAAGCTGCGGTTGGTCATCAATGTCGATAGTGTTCCAGCAATCCGCAATTGTAGAGCTGAGGATTGGGTCTTCAAGAAAGCCTGCAAATCGTAACCAGCCTTGGATATGTTCTTCATTAAGTCCCGGGTAGATATCGATGAGGGCCTCTGCAGCGTCAGTACCGTATTTTTGTCGAACAGCTTCAATCGCACCGTCCCGCTTGGGTGACGTAACATCTGGCTCCCCAAATAACGACAAATATCGCACCCCTGAGCCGATGTCGCCGTTTCGGAGTCTAGCGAGAGCGAATGGAGGGTGAAAATGCTCAGGTCGGGCGAGTTCAAGTATTACCTTTGTATCTGCCTCCTGAAGTGCCTCAATCGCCGCATATTCTTCCGTGGGCAACTGAAAATTCCACCCATCGTTGTCTTCGATCCAATTGTTGATTTCTTCACTGAGTTGCCTTTGGTAGGACTCTGAGGTTGGACCAATTTCGCGCATTGCCTCGAACAGTGCAAGGGGACATCGCTGCCGGACCCCAGCTAATGTCGATTTGCTCGGTCGTTGTGTTGCGATTGCAAAGCCAAGAATCGACGCATAGTGGGGGTCATCCACAAATCCAGGCGTATTCGACCATTTGAAGGCATCAAGAAGACAATTCGAAAGCAGATACTCGCGGAGCCGATCGTGGCGGAAAGCGACCCGTTTTTCCACAGCTTCGATTAGCAAGAGCAACTGAGCTCGGTCAGTCAAACCACGGATACCATTGATATCGTCCTCGCTAAGCCAAGTTCGTACGGACCGCCAAGTTGGCACCCACTCCCGGTGTTCTAATATTGCCTCTGAGAACTCCTCAACAGTGACTTCATAATCGGCTCCAGTAAGCCCGTACTCCGTCTCTTCCGCCGCCAACTGATATGCATACTGCTCGTAACGAGCCAGAACATCTCGAGATGTAGTGGGAAGGTCATCGACTGAGTCGACGGTGGCGAACAACTTCCCAAGAAGGCCAACTACGTGGGGGTCACACTCAACCCGTGTTGCCAGTTCTATTGCCTGATCCTCTCCGATATCAACGTTATGGCAATTAGCATAGCATTTGATTAGCTCAGCTGCCGCTTCTTCTGAAAATGGCCCAAGTTCGATTGGGCTAATATACTCAGTCTGATCGGAGGCAGATTGTTGGCGGTTCCACACACGAGGCCACAGGGGGCAGAGTATACTCACTGGGAGTCCAGTTACTGTGTCGGATTGGTCTGTAGTGCCAGCGGATGCCTCATGGACCCCACCAACCCAATTTCGAAGCCGGTCGAATAGTTGCGACGGGTTGTCTTCGCGGTTAAGATCATCAACTACGAGCATGAGGGGTTGGTCCTGGCCAGCGAGTTGCACAGCATCCTGTCCAGCAACGTCGTTCAATGTTGGATGAAGGCGATTGAGAGCAGAGTCAATTGCCTGTGATAACTCGATGTTTTCGGCGATATCAGTAGGCTCCAGCCTGAGAGCGAACCCACCATCCTCAAGATACGCTGTCATCGATTGATAACATGTAACCGTTTTTCCGTATCCTGAGTTCCCAACAATCGGAATTAGATAACTGTCGGGACTACTGCTCCGGGTTCGCTCAAGTAGCGTCGTTTGTTCTGGGCGTGCAATACTAACGCCACCAAGCCCGAGATGAAATTGTTCCTGATACCGCTCAGCACTCTGTGCAGAGAGTTCCCGAAGGAGTGGCTTCGAAAGTCGACGAGTTGGCTGATCAAAGTGCTTGCTCCGAAGCCATTGACCATCTCGTGAGTTAATAAGAAAGTGAGCAAGCCGATGGACGTTCCAGATATCTAGTGTAACGTCATTTGTATCGGCCATAGCGTGTGCATTCTTGACAACGTCACTCTTGACAGCCCGGTTCGAGACAAGTACGACTGTGAATTGCGCCTCCGGCACCTTCGAGCGGATATTTTCTGCTTCGTGGATAGCTTTCGGTAGATCTCCCTTATCGCTTGGATCGGTCGATTCGGTCAACCATTTTGAATCGAGGTTGCTTCGTTTAGTTGTAGTAAACTCAAAGAGAACGTAGTGAGGTGGATTGGAGTCTGGGACACGAGCGAAGCCGTCAACAGGGTCAGCAATTGGTTTTTCCTCTGGATTAACCCCTGTATGAAGCAACGTCTCGTATCGGTCTTCTGCAAACATAAGAACGCTCGCAGCGATTGTCTCAAATTCACCAACATCACTCATCTCAGCAAGTGTAGTACGGATAGACATTGTCAGGGGATGTATCACAACGGATTGGCAGACTATTTTAGTTTGTCCACTGATGGGAGAAGAGTGAGGATAGAATCGATTTGGTCACTTGTCGACGTCAACGAGAAACGTCGTTTTCCTACTAACGGGATCAATTGGCCACCCTGAGTACGGTCGGTGGTGGGAGTAGTCGGTCGTCGCAGCCCTCTTTTCTTGCTACGTGCCGGACCGACCCAGACCCCACCGCCCCACCCTCCGCTCCGTGCTCGCTACGCTGCGCGCGCAGCCACGACCTTGACAACAGCCCAACCATCCTCTAAACCGGCTCTGTTGAAATCCTTCAGCGTTGACATTGAGGAGGGTCGCTCTCCACACAGATTTTCGCGGATGCTGTTGCAAACTCGCTCCTCAGCAAACCGCCAGACGTGATGAGGGTTTCAACAGAGCCTCTAAACCGTATGTGCCAAGAACATCATCGATTAAGCTCTCAAGCCACCCGCCTGCCACAGGCGAGTATACACCGCCGGTATCAATGTCGAAGGCTCACGGTAACGGCTTTTCCCGGAGAAGATCCTCGTGCGACCCTATCCACGAAGTTCTCATTAACCGGGGTGCTGTCCGGTGGTTAGAAATGAGAGCTGACTGCTCGAAACTCGGGTTCAGGTTCAAAGCTTTCGCGCTTGAAGACTGGGTACTCTGCCGAAACTCCGGCGTCAAGGAAGGGGGTGAGTTGTTCGCTGATTTCGCAGGGTTAGAAAGTAGATGTCCTAATCCCGTAGAACCTCAGAATCGTTTAACAGTATATCTTGGTGAAGTTGAAAAGCTGCTTCAACCTCTCCCTGCTCCTCGATTTCGGTTGTATTTGAGGGAATCCAGTTCATAAGGTCGTGGGAGTATGAGTTTCGGGCCTTGTTCAGACTTTTCAGAATTCGGTAGTTATTCTCACTTAGTAAGTCCAATTGACGGGACCGGTCCAGTATTTGGGAGTGATTTATTTTGTCTATGAAGAAGAGTTCGTCGTCGGTAAGCCCCTTTTCTCGATAGTGTTGTTTGAATGCATCGTGAAGATAGCCTTCAAAGAAGGTATTTAGGAGTATGATCACCGTGGCCCGGTGGCCTTCGTCTCTGGCTTTCCAGAGTTGTTCCCTGTATTCTGAGAACCAGTCTACTCTCTTCAACCGTTCAAGAATATTCTCTAGCTCCTCAGGCCAATTTTCGTTTTCAGTGAGTTCATCGAGGCTCTCGTATTTCTCATCTGTGTTGGATTTCATTTGGATTCTTCAATTCGGAATTCCTTGCTGATAAGACTGTATTTGTCTTCAGATCGAAGCTTGGTATACGACATTACTTTCCGGCTCAGTAATAAATAACTGAGCCACAGAGTGGCATTCGATCTGTGAGAAGTAAATCGAAAAGGGGTGGGAGAGAGCGTTTTCAGAACCAGGATTATCGCGGACGGAGACTCATTGAGTAGTTTATTTTGGGTGTGTTTCGACCCATAGTTTGCCCATAGTTCCGAGTTCCGTAATCGTGCGATTCTCTTCTTTTGTTCGTTTGATGAAACCTTTTTCGTCAAGCTTCTTCACGTTGTATTGGACCTTGCTTTTGAAGGAGTCCTGGTCTACCCCTTTTCCGAGTTCGTCTGCAAGCTTTCGCGCTAATTCGGATGTGGACTCAGTTTTCTTGATATCGTAGAGGAAGTGTAGAACGGTTTTCTCGAATTCGTGGAGATCTGAGCTGGGTACGGTCGGGAATTCAACGTGGAGGCCCCCGTTCATCTGTTTCGCTCCTTTCGTGACTCCGTTCTGGTTGACATCGTCGACGATATTGGAAATCCGTTCGTATCGCTCTTCAGCCTCAGTGCTGTCTTGTTTAATACGGGCCAGGAATTCTTGTTCCTCTCGGAGTTCCCGGATCATTCGAGTGACGAGGTATTCTTCAGGCGATACGTAATATGTATGAACCTGATTTCGGAGGTGTGGTTTTTCTACGACGAGTGAGTTGGCGGCGCTGGCGAATGCGAATGCAACGGTACGTGGCATCGAAGAGATATTGACCCACACTTCGTCTCCTTGGTCGACGTGGTTCTGTATCATTTCATAGGCCATCGGATAGGCTGCTTCAAACCCAAATATGTCGTCGATGGATTTTCTCTCAACTTTCTTGCCGAGTATTGTGCCGAATGTTTCTTCGAGGCGTTCCACCATTCGTTCGGCTAGGTGTTGAGCCTCTTTTTCACTGGATTCGCGGGAGGAATGTAATAGGTATATTTCGTCTGCTTCAAGTTTTCCTTGGGAGATTGGTTGGACGAGCCTCTGAAAGTCGAATCCTACGGGGATAAAGTGTATTTTCTTGCCCATTTTGGGTTGTGCCTCTTGTCATACGTTTTCTCGTCTATCTTCTAAAAGAGTACGATACCTCTCCCACCTTGTATAGAATATTTTGTTTACATCGGGGTGTTAGTGGGCGAAGTATTTATCAAAGTTCGGGACAAATACATATATATCGGCCAAGACCGGGTGCAACACACAACATGATCCCCACCGAAAACCACCAGGGATTCAACATCTCACCGGCAGAAGAAGCACCGAAAGGCCCCGTTCTCCTAATGGAGAAGCAGTGGGCCCACGACCAGTTCCACAGAGGCAATCCGCACGATTTGACGGTTCTCCTCCGACTTACGACGGTCATCACCTTGGTCAATCTGGGTGAGACCGCCGAGTCATGGTTCGGGGAGAAAGTCACTGTAATCACGACCACGACGATTAATGACAAAATCCTCTCTGACCTAGACTGGGCCGACGAGCTCGGATTCGTTCGGGACTTCAAGCCTGACTTCCACATTCCGTGCGACTACCCCGTTTACAAGGAGAATGATCCTATCCTCCGGCGGAAGCACCTTCTCAAATGCCTGAAAGGCATGATTTGGATGGCCCAGAAACTCTACGGCTCCAAGACCAAGATCCTCCCACTGGTTAAGGGCGAAACCCCTCACGAACGACGCCTCTGCTACCAAGTCTTCAAACACCTCGGAATCAACTACTGCGTCTTCTACGGAACACAGTACTTCACAGCCAACATCGGGTTCAAAAAACTACAAGAAGACCTGAGAACCGTCGTCTCGGAGGCACCAAACCTGAAAATCATGCTAATCGGCCTCCAGTCACCGCGTCTGCTAAAACAGCTACCGCCACAGATCGTGGCCGCGGCAGGCCAACGATGGATCGATGAGGTCCACCTCCGGGACGTCCCGTCAAGCGAATCACAGCGGCTCTACGAACCAATGCAACAAGAGATAGATGCAGCGCTCGGACAGGGACAGATTCCGATTATGGCCTGGACTAGCGGTGAGGAGGTGGCCGCATAATGGGTGGCGGCTACAACTCCACGGGCAGGACCTATTCTCATCGAGGCCGTGAGGCTGAGGACAGTGGTGGAGCTGGACAAGTCCTGATGGATGCAATCTCGGACGACGAAGTGGTGGAGGAGCAAAAGCCGAAGGACGAGATCGAAGAGAGCTACGAGGACCACGTCGAGAAGACCGAGATCACGGACCGGCAGGCCAAGACGATTTCTGACCGACGGGACGTTATTGTCGGGATTCTCAGTGAGGACATGGAGATTGAGGACAGTCAGCTTATCGGGTCCTTTACTCGTGGCACGATGACTGGCCCGCTGAAGAAGGATTCCGACGCGGACGTGATGATCGTCCTCTCTGCGGAAGAACACCGCCAGTGGACCGAGCAGAAAAACGGACCGCAAAACTGTTTACAGGCGATCAAGCGCCGGATTCAGAACGACCCACGGTTCTCGCAAACAGAGGTCACGGTCGACCAGAACGTGGTGAAGTTGAAGTACCATGATTCCACCATCGAGATTGCACCTGCCTTCCGGTACAGTGAGGTTCCACACGCAAATCATCCGAGCGGTGGTATCTCTGGCCTGTTCACCGACGCGAGCGACGGGTATGCAATCCCGGATACCCATGGTGGACAGTCATGGCAGGGCACGAATCCACGGCAGTATAAGCAGATGTTCGAGGCGAGGGATAAAGCACATAACGGGAAGGTTTCGGCCCTGACGCGGACGATGAAGAAGTGGTCGGAGAACAACGATTCAGGCGTTCGGTCGTACCACATGGAGACGATGGTCTACAATTACTTCGAGGAGAAGGCCCGTCGCGGTGAGAAGGTGCCCGACTCCTACGAGGAATTGACCCGGGACTTCGTTCGAACGCTTCCCCGCCGGATGAAGAAAGGTGGTGCGAAGGAGCCGGTGTACGATGAGAAGGTTAGTAGTGGTATGAGTTGGCGTGAGCGTCGGCAGGCAGCGAAGAAGGCGAAGCAGGCGAGTAAGAAGCTTGAGGAGGCAAAGCGGCTGAAAGAGGAGGGCCGTACCGAGGAGGCTAAGGAGAAGCTGAAAGAGGTCCACGGGGAGAACTTCAAGTGAGGTATTTCGAGGTATAGAGTACTATGACAGACGATTTCGACTACGAATCACACGAGCGGTTGCGGTCCCGCGTTGCAAATTCGATGGACAGTGTGTTGTGGACCTGCAAACAGAATTTCAAAGCAGGAAGTATCTACGGAATACTAGATCTGGGCTTAGACGCGGTTGCGACGTTATTCGCCGGATTGTTGACGTACAGCTTGATATGGGAGGCCTGGTCGACAACTACGATGACCGCTCTCGCGATCGGTGTTGCGGTCATCTCCGGCTTCAAAACAGCAGCGAGACCACAGAAGCGTTCAGCGGCCCACTACAAGGCAGCAAATTCTTATCACACCTTATTAGAGAAGTACCGTGACTATGTCGTACTGGATCTGGCAGATAAGGGGACTGGCTTGGAGAATATGCGGTCTGAGTTCGAGGAGTTAGCCGAGCGCCGAATCGAATTGAACGAGGAGACGCCTGATGTCAGTAGTTTCTGGTATCGCTGGCTCTCGATCTCGAACAAGATTTGGCGTAAATCGGTCTATGACGAAATCGGCACCTCTGAAGAGGCGAAGGAACGATTGACGGGAGACGCAAAACTCATAGATTCCGAACCTTCCGAGCAGGTGAACGACCGATTGACAGGCGAGGCGATGCTCAAATCCGAAGAAGAGGACGAGCCATGAGCATTCCGAGTTCGCAACTGGATACATGGAGCAATCCTGGGGCCAATGATTCGGCGATGAAAACCTACAACCGCGTGAGGAATGTCTTGACTGCGGAGGGTTCCGTCCCACAGAACAAGGGGAAGGATTTTGAGGTTTATCTTCAGGGGTCGTACAAGAATTCGACTAATATCTATGCGGATAGTGACGTTGATTTGGTGGTTCAGCTGAATTCTACGTGGCGACGAAATCTGTCTCGTCTTTCGGCCATTCAAACGTCGAAGTACAAGGAGAATTACCCCAGTGCGAGCTACGGGTTGGATGATTTCCACGATGATGTCGTGAGCACTCTTCGATCCTATTACGGTTGGAGTGCTGTTACCGTTGAGGATCGGGCGCTGGTCTTAGATAGTGATTCCTTGCCCCTTACTGCAGACATCGTAGTGTGTCTCCAGTATCGTCGGTACAATCAGTTCAACAGTAAATACGACCAAGATTACGACGAGGGAATCATCTTCCAGGACCGGTCAACTGATGAAGAGATTATCAGCTATCCGAAGATTCACTACGAGAACGGAGCGGCTATGAATCAATCCGTGTATGGACGGTATCGGGAGACTATTCGTATCTTCAAGAATGCCCGCTCTTATCTCGTGAGTAGGGGCGCAATCTCGGCTGAACTCGCACCCTCATATTGTATTGAATGTCTCCTCTACAACGTCCCGTCGAGCAAGTACAAAAACGACTACCAAGAGAGATACGTCGAAATCGTGAACTGGCTTGTAGAGACCCGATTATCAGAGTTCGATTGCCAAAATGAGATACAGAACTTATTCGGTAGCGACTCAACCCAGTGGTCGACGTCTGATGCAGTAAGTTTCGTCGCTCAACTCGTGGCTCTATGGAATAACTGGTACGACTACTAACCCCATCTCTCTCATCAGTTTATTCAAACCTGGATAAGGTATCCTTTGGAAGGTCCCTTCACTCCTTGACGGGGTACAGAACCGTAATTCAATCTCTCCCGTTCCCGGTAAAGGAGTTTCAGTTCTTCTGAGAGTTTATTATCCCCTCAATGGGTGAGGGGTTCGCCGTATCGGCGAATCTCGATAATTGGTAAGGAAACATGGCGACAAGAGATATCTACGAAACAAGCTTCGACGAGGATGTCCAGACAAACTCCAGCACGAACTCATGTCCCGAGTGCAGTGTCCGGGTCACTACCAACTCAGTTGAAACCATCTGTAAGGACTGTGGACTCGTTATTGACGAACAACGGATCGACCATGGTCCGGAATGGAGAACTCACGATCAGGACCAGCGAAAGCGGACAGGCGCTCCACTGACTGCGGCGCGTCACGACCGAGGGTTGTCGACGGAGATCGGTCGCAGGAAAGATGCGAACGGAAACGAACTCTCTGGGCAAAAGCGCCAGCGACTGTCCCGAATGCGCCGGGAACAGAATCGTGGTCGGTTCCAGTCGAAAGCCGAGCGAAACCTCGCACACGGGCTGGGTGAAGTACGAAGAATCGCTAGCGTCCTCGAGCTTTCAGATTCGGTCCGTGACCAGGCGTGTCAGCTGTTCCGGAGCGCTCAGGACGAAGACCTGCTTCGAGGCCGATCAATCGAGGCGATTGCGGCAGCAAGCGTCCACGGGGCCTGTCGCTGTAACGGCCACACACGGTTACTCGACGATGTTGTCGACGCAGCACGGGTCGAACAGTCGTGAGTCGCAACTGCGTACAAGACGCTGAATACAGAACTTAGGCTCCCGACTCAGCCGGTTCGCCCGAGTGAGTTCGTCCCCCGTCTCGCGTCAGAACTTGGCATTTCAGACGCCATCTGGCGTCGAGCAGTGGCACTCTCGAAACACCATCGAGAAACTGCTATTCAAATGGGTGTCGTCCGAGTGGCGTCGCGGCGGCCTGCATATACAAAGCTGCACAGGAATACGGAAGGTCACTCACACAGCAGAGAGTTGCGGATGCTGCAGGGATGTCAGCTGTGACAGTTCGTGCGAGGAGAGACGAACTCAACGCGGCGTGAGCCGACTTGCAACGGCATCAAATTCATACGCTGAGAGATGAGTTACTCATCCATGACGCTCACAGAGACGGTCGATTATCTCGCCGAGGAGTTCGATCTGGAGCGGAGTCAACACGTCCGACAGGTCGGAAAGGCAGTCGCAAGACTACGTGATTGAACAAGACTGGCCCTGCCTTCCCAGTAACTCAACACAGCACCTATTTGCATATATTTGAATAATCCGAAGATATATTGAGATTGGCCGCCTACAGATACGTATGACCGAGTTCGATCCAGCCCCCACGTCCGACGATACGCAGCGACGGTGGCAGACGGGAACAGACACGTTCGGTCGTGTCTACGATGTCGTCCTCGGCGTTACCGCTCCGACTGCCTACACCGAGATCGCTGAACTTGCGGACTGCTCGCCGAATGCCGCGAAAAAGCACCTTGATCGCTTGGCTGAGATGGGCATCGCCCGAGCCGAGAGAGACAGCCGCCCGGCGACATACGAACGAAACGAGGGGTATCTCGAATGGCAGGACGCCAGTCGAATCGCAACCGAGCTCTCTATCGAAGCGATCATCGACCGCGTGGAGGCGCTTGAAGCCCAGCGAACGGAATACGAAGCGCAGTTCGAGACGACAGACCCAACGGCTGTCAACGTGTTCGAGCACGATAGTCACGAAACCATCCACGAGCGGATGACCGCCATCAGCGAGTGGCAGGGCGTGATTCGGGATATCAGGCTGTACGAACTTGCTCGCCAGCTCTCCCAGAACGACGGGCATCTGATTCCGGCCTAAATGAGCCAGCCACCGGAGGATTCGGACCCCCACTCGACAGGCCCACCGGATCGACAAACACTGCGCCTGCTGGAGCGACACCTGTCGTCGGATTCGCTCATCGCCGAGACTGCGTTCGACCCGGATTCATACGAACCTCGACTGCTTCGTGGACTGCTCGACGCTGGACGATATCCTGACACAGTAACAGCGGCCCGTCTCGACATCCGATGGTTCACGACTGGTGATTTCTCAGTCCACTACGTCGAAGAGCACGAGGACGGGAAACGCTGGGAATGTCGCTGGGACCGGCACCCGAACGCGCACAACACACGGTTGCACTTCCACAAGCCACCGTCTGCTACCGAAATTACCGACCTCGAACTCCCGTCGCTCCATCCACTCGAAGTATACTCCACCATCCTCACGGCGATAGAGCAACGCATAGAGACACTATGGCCCTAGCACGTGCTGGACTCGACCGAGGATCTCTTTAGTAATTTGTCCACGATAGAACCTTGGACTGCCGACTCAGCTGGTTCACCCCAGCGATTTCAGCCCCTACCTCGCGTCAGCATTCGACTGAGACTACGATTACACCGGCCGTGCAGCGTGACTGACGGCCTCAACAGTGGCGTACATCTGTACGATTAAGTCTCTCGAACGGTCACAGGGGATATGGATTTCTTCAGCACAGAAACCCCAATTATTGGCATGGTCCATCTCCCGCCCCTCCCAGGTTCTCCCGGGTTCGAGGGGGATCGAGACGCACTCCGAACCCGACTCCTCGAGGATGCGGCAGCACTCGAGTCGGGTGGCGTCGACGGCATTATGCTCGAAAATTTCGGTGATGCTCCATTTTATCCAGACCGGGTCCCCCGTCACGTCGTCGCTGACGTCGCTGCACTCGCGGGCACACTTCGTGAGCATGTCACAGTCCCATTTGGCGTGAACATCCTCCGAAACGATGTTCAAAGTGCCCTCGGCATTGCCGCTGCGACAGACGGCGCTTTCGTCCGCGTGAACGTTCATACTGGTGCCCGGCTTACTGATCAGGGCCTCATCGAGGGGATGGCACACGAAACGGTCCGGCTGCGTGACCAACTCGACGCCGACGTTGCCATTCTTGCAGATATCGACGTGAAACACTCTGCACCACTCGCTGACCGGTCACACTCAGAGGTCGTTGGTGAACTCGTCGGACGTGGCGGTGCCGACGGGATCATTGTGAGTGGGACTGGTACGGGCGAGGCAGTCGATACGACGGTTCTCGAAGACGTGGTCAACGCTCGCGATGCTCGTGGCCTCGATGCCCCAGTGTTGATCGGCAGCGGTGTCACCCCCGAGACGGCACCTGAACTGCTTTCGGTCGCCGATGGTGCAATCGTTGGAACCGCGCTCAAAGAAGGTGGCAAGACGACGAACCCTGTCGACGAAGCAGCAGTCGAACGGCTTGTCGCGTCCGTCCGCTAGAGCTCGCTTACCCCTGGCGGTTCACGTCTCGAGAAACTCGTGAACGTCGGATTCGGATGGGAGATTGCCGCGTGCGCCCAGTTCAGTACAGTTGAGTGCGGCTGTGGCAGCGGCAAAGCGTCCTGCGTCGCGTGCTGAATAGTCATTGAGGAGCCACGTGTGAATCAGCCCCGCAGTGAAGGTATCGCCAGCGCCGGTCGTATCATTCACATCCACCTCGAAGGCCGGGATGTCAGTGACTGTGTTTCCTTCGAGAAGGCGTGCCCCGTCACTGCCCTGCGTAATCGCCGCACGAGAGACGTTCTGCTGCGTAAGCGTGGCAATCGCTTCGTCGGCTCCACCTCCAAAATACGAGCGTGCGGCAACCTCACCGACCACGAATAGATCAACGACAGAAAGCAGACGATCAATCGTCTCGGGTGTTGTCCCTCGGCCCTCGAGTTCCGAGAGTGGTCCGGCAAGGTCGAAGACGAGTGTCGAAATCTCACCACGTTCGCGGGCAGTCACCAGTCTCGAGACGACCGCATCAGGTGCATAGGCGCTCGTGAACACCACACTGGCGTTACCTGCATACTCGATATCCTGCGCATCGAGTCGGAGGTTCGGAACGCTCTGGCCACCGGCAACGATCATTCGTTCACCATCTGGCCCACGAAGAATCAGCGTGTACGACGATTCTTCAGAGCCGGCTTGAAGCCGAGAGCAGTCGATCGTGCGTGCGTGGAGGTCAGCTTTGATTTCGGTGGCATCATCGGTCCCGACGCGGGTGATAACCCCCGTCTTGTTCCCAAACTCTGCAAGCCCAGCGGCGACATTTGCAGCGACGCCGCCCACGTTGGTTGTGTGGTCGCGAGCGAATGCCCCACCGTCAGGTTCCGGGAGATTCGACAGAGAATAGATGTGGTCGAGAACGGCACTACCAACCGTCACGACATCGAACGATAACATACGCCTACTCAACGGTGGTGCGTCTTGAACATACAGGGATTGCAGTTTACTGGTCTGTATCGAGTCCGTGCCCATCTCGTTGTTGAATCCGTTCTCGTTGATGGTGATCCACATGCGGATAGCTGCCGACGATGAGCATCTCAACCTCGGATACGATCCGGATGATGCGCTACTGGACTCACGACTCTCTGCTTAAAGGTGCTGACGGAGAGAGTACTGGTTGCAGAACTCGACGCGTTGTTCAAGCGCGAACGAGAATCCGGCCACAGAAGAGTTAACCAACAAAACTAGGCTGACGACCGTTATTGTTGGTTAACGAAGTTGCGTTACCATGTCCTCCGAGTCACCGATACCCCACAACTCCCACTAAGACCGTCAATTTCCTCAACAACTACTCGCCCGAACTCCTTCGCCACGTCGCCAACTACGCTGAAGAACTCACCGAACAGCGTGACAGAGTGACGCGACTCCCAGAAACCGAAGCAATCAGGTCGAAGGGGCGGCCAGAGAACCGTCTGGACGACGTACCCTCGGAGGCAACGGTCACGGAGAAAAAGATCAACGACAACCGATACGATTACTGACAATAGAGTGCAGGAGATAGGGTGCTTGCCAAGTACGAAGGGCCGGTCAATTCGGATAGCTAGTCCTCGTTTGTCGGTGAGATAGATAGAGGATGTTTTACTGGAAATAGTGGTGTGACTGTCAATCTCGTCTCAGCAGCTCGTCGAACACGAGTAGACGGTAGTGAAGCTCATGGCCGGTAATTAACCAACGAGTGAACGGCATTCTCCTCCATGTTGGTTAACTTACCCAAATTGTCTGACAAGTGTCAGACCCCACCATTTCCACTAATACATTTTCACGATGAGAGCAAGCGGCTTGATCCACCCACTCTCCCCCCACTATTTCCAGTAAAGCTAGTGACGAAGGTCTCCCGAACCCTCGAGTTGCTTTCTTTCATTAGAACAAACTACAACAACAACTGTACTTTAGCTCTCCTACGGACTAACTCAAATGCTATCGATATAAACTTTTCTCTCATTTAGTGTTTCTTCTTACTAAGCGGCTCTCTTTCGTGGTGCTTTACTGGAAATAGTGGGGAGGGGGTGTTCCGCCATTCTCGTCAGCTGTTCCCCTCCGGGTCTATCGGTTCATGTTCTGACCGAGTATACTGGAAACAGTGGTGTCTATCGAGTATATAAAGAAACATTTACTGGAAATACTGGAACCCTGTGGTCTGTCTCAATCGTGACTCGCTACCTGGAGTCACCGCGAATTACTGGAAACGACGGGGTGAGCCGGTCATCCACGATCTGCTGTGTTTACTGGAAATAGTGGGGTGGGTTGTTCATCGAGAGCGGGTTTTCTGTTTTCTCTCCTCGTGACCTACTTTGAACCACTGCACGTACTGCAGACAGCGCACAGAGAGTCAGTTATTCACGACTTGCCGGCACGTGTCTGTTCGACTAGTGGTGTTCACCAAGAGGAGATCACCCACGATGTTGTTCTGATTTTATGTTCACCACATGTGTTCATTAGTTGTGTTCACTACTGAAGAAGTGATTAGACCCCATGAATCGGTCCTAGACGAGGCGTGGACAGGCCAACCAATCTGGGAGTGCCGAGTGTGTGGCTCGGCTTGCTACGGACCCAGTCTCGAGTAGCACTAGTACTGGGATTCGATTAACCAACAATCTGCGAGTAATGTCGAGGTTTGTTGGTTAAGAAGGCAATTTCCTACAAGCCCGACGGCAGTCTCGATGGGAAGACGTTCCGGGCCGGCAAACGGGGAGGCGATTTTGATGACCCAACAGTTCAAGCAAGGCTACCGGCTGCATCGTGTCCTCAGCAATCTCAACCGGCTCGATGTCCACCTCTGGGCGAGTGACCCGCTCTCGGAGAAGGGGCGCCCGATGCTCGTGCTGGGGGCCCCACAGTTACCACGGCATGGCTTCCAACTTATCACGGTCCTGCTCTCTACGAAGACCTACCACGAGGAGTCAGTCATCCTCCGAGACCACGACTACGCCGGCGACCCACTCCCACTCGGTGAACGCAGTCATGTCCTCCCGTGGTCGCTTGTAACCCTCAACAGTGCAGCAGACGTGGACCACTACCTGACCTCCCTCGTCGATGACCGCACCGAGGTTGTGGCAAGCCAGGTGATTGGCTACATAGCGTCCTGAGAACTACCTGTCTTGAGCGGCCACGCTCCCGTCAGAAGCCTATCACGGTTGCCCCCCTGGGTGGTTGTCGTGCGCGATGCCGGCGGGGTGACCCCCAACACGTATTACGATTTCTCTGTAAACTGTAATGATGAGCGCCGTGTCACGCACTGCAAATCGGGTCGACAGCGACATCGTTCGCGACTTCCTCGCGGTTGCGGATCTCCTCGAAGAGCCACAGCTCGCCCAGCAGTACGCGTATCTTGCCCGGGAAGGCGAGACAATCGTATAGGATGCGATGGACGGCCTTGAACTTGCCTAGGGGACCGCCTACAGCTACGTCAACCGCCTCGTCGACGCCGACGACCTTGCGACATCATGATCGGTGCCGCGTACTGCAGAAGCTGAACCAAACAGCTGTGCTGTAGTCAGTTCAACAGCCCATAGACGACAGCCCCAGTTGCAAGTGTGACAATCGGGACGATAACGACGAATTTCGTATCAAATGAAGCTGGAATCATGATCCAACCAAATGCTGCAAGTAGCGTCAGCTGTATGCCGAGCAATTGTATCCCAAGGCCCGTAATCTGGCGATTATCCACCATGTGTTGAGAAACGAATGACAGTGAAAAAACAGTACCGACGTCAGTCAGAGATTCGCCCAGCGGATTGGCGTATCAAGCGTATCGCTGGCGATCTCAGACGTATTTTCCCGTCGGAACTCGCCTTCGAACTCAGTAGTGAGAATTGTATCAAAGCTGGCGTGGGATGCATCAAGCCACGCCTCTCCTAAGCTTTTGAGTTCAACGCGCGACCGTCTCCCATTGTTACCACCATTCCAGGGGTAGTCAAATTTCCACCCAACAGTTTCGTCGGGTTGAGACGTTTCGGTACGGCCAATATACGGCGTCTCCCAATCAAGGGATAACTGTGCAGAATCTGTACTCGAAACGGATAGAGTCGTGTTAATGCTTTCAGTTTTTTCAGTATCCGGCGACGATTCAGTAATCGTCGGACTGCCCATCGATGTACGGTCCCAATCTTGAATGAGATGTGACCCCTCATTTCTAAATATCGAAGGGGTATTCAGGTGGTCGATGGATGGTGACGGCCACATCTCCCCCCGAAGTGCACAGGCGTACTTGTCCTCGTAATCTCGTGTCTCGTCGCCAGACTTCCAGATTTCCGTATCCAAGTCGATACGACCAACTTGGATATTTTCACCATGTAAATTCCAATATACTGCCGTCGCTTCATTTATCTCGCCTTGCTTAACCCACCCAGGTTCTGGTTCGGCAAGCTGAGTAGTCGGTGTCTGAGAAGACGACACAGAGTCAACAACTGAGTCCCGGTTTCCATCTGCGAACGTGTCCAAGTCGGAATGAAACTGGGAGATACTGTCACTAATGGATGTGAACTCAGAAGTACCTTTTGTGGACACATCTGTCTTCTCAGGGCCATCTGTATCGGCAGGAATCAATTGCTCTGGAGACGGAATTGTGTACACACTCTCGACTGGAACTCCGTTATCGATTGCAATCCCATACCCAATGACCCGTTTTGAAGAGCCCCCGGCAAAAGACCGGAGCGCAAACTTCGTGCCGTCATCAAGACCGTGCTGCTGGAGGAATTCAGTACGCGCTTGAGTTATGTCTTTCTGTCGAATTGGCTGTTTACGGTCACCTTTCAGTACGACTGCCGATTGTGTCGAGGTTGAGGTTCCGACTGCGGAGGCAACACCAGAAGCGAGGAATGACGCGCCAATGGAGGCGAGGAATCCTCGTCGGGGGACCTTTCCTGTCATTGCATTCAAATTAACCAATTTACATTTTAATAACTCTATTGGCCAATAGGCAAACCTGTGTGATGACATGCCAATGTTAGTCAACTGCGGAGGGACTGACTCCTAGAGACGGATAGGTCCAACCTCGTTTGCTCATTCTAACGGTTGGTTCAGTACGACTGAGTGGAAAAATCCGTGATGAACGTTCTCTCAATATTCAGCACACCACCCCTCACACTCAGTGGGTCTCAACAGAGCCGCAGTGTAATTGAACAGTAGGCGTCTCCCAAGCGTCGCTCTCGAAGTGAACAGCGACGCGAGCCCGTACGTTTGGGGGGCGACTGCTCGGGTTGCGCGCGCTCCGGCGGGCAGTCCGTTCCTGCCGGGCCCGGGCGTTTCGCGCTGCCGTTGCGTCTGCGACGGACGGGCACGGTCGCGGGGCCGGGTCGGGCCGGGTGCAGCCACCCGATACCGGTCAGC
>NZ_JAMYJY010000026.1:0-39013 GCF_024136985.1 Haloferax sp. AB510 | reverse complement strand
ACCGCCCCGCGAGAGCGACGCGCGTCGGAACGGAGGCGGCGGCCCAAGGCTTCGAGGCCGCCACGGGATTCATCGGCGACGCACCGGTCGCGGGTGTCGCGGCGTACGGCGAGCGGGTCGGCGATGGGGACGCCGCGGGTGAGGGCGGGGTAACACTACTGGATGCGCCCTCCCGTGTCGAAGAGGCCGCGACCGGCCTCGCCGCCGCGGGCGCGCATCTCGTCCTCCACGTCACGGGACAGGGGACGCCCGCCGGCCATCCCATCGTTCCGGTGGTGAAGCTCTCCGGCGACGCAGACACCCTAGCGGCCGTCCCCGGTGGCATCGACCTCGATGCCCGCGAGGCGGACGCGGACGACCTCGAATCGCTCCTTCTCGCCGTCGCCGACGGCGACCGGACGTGCGCCGAGCAACACGGACTCACGGAGTTCGCCATCGCCCGCGCCGGTCCGTCGACCTGAGCCCGTTCCGGCAATTCGGACGTGTCAGTGAGGTGAACGTGTCGCCTTCCGCCTCGCCAATCTTTATTGGGTGGTAGTGTCACACCGAGTCGTAGTGGTAGTCAATCAGCAGGCTCGACCAGCGAGTCGAGGGCAGCGAAGCGCACTCGCACTCATCGGCGTCTCCCGCGTCGCGTGCGGGTCGCTCTTCGGGACGGCGATGGCGCTCTACATCGGAGAACAGGGGTCGCCATTCGAGGTGACCCTCGCGTACGCGGCGTTCTCCTTCGGACTGTTCGTGTTCGCCCCGGTCTGGGGCGCAATCGCCGACATCACGGGACGGCGGCGCGCGATACTCATCGGCACCGCGTTTCTCTCGACGCTCGCCGTCGTTCCGTTAACGGTCAGCGCGTCGGTTCCGCTCCAAATCGCCTGTCGTGGCCTCTTCGCGGTGTTCACCGCCGGTTTCCAGTCGGTGATTCTCACTATCGTGAGCGAGTCGGGCGGCGAGTCGGAGCGCGGACGCTCCATCGGTTTCTACAGCAGCGCTCGCTCTACCGGGGCTATCAGCGGTCGACTGTTCGTCGGCTATCTCGTCGGCTTGCTCGTGCCGACCGACCTCTATCTCGTCGTCGTCGGTCTCGGCCTCGTGGCGACGCTCCTCACGCTCCGCATCGCCGACCCAACGCCGCCGTCCGAAGAGACACTAACTACGGGTCGACTCCTGGGGGAAGTCCGCGGGCGACTCCTCCCCGGTGGCGCGCGGCGGGAACTGTTCGACCGGACCGGACTCGGCTGGCTGTACGTCGGTATCGTCCTCCGGAACATGACCGAGAAGGGTTTCATCTCGGTCGTCCCGGTGTTCCTCGTCGCCGACGTGGGGCTCTCGAACGTCGTCATGGGCGCCGTGCTCGCGGTCAGTCCCGCGGTCCGAGTCGTCTCGATGTACGGCTTCGGTCGCCTGAGCGACAGCATCGGCCGGAAGAAGCTCATCGTGGGCGGCCTCGCCGGCAGCGGCATACAGGCGCTCGTCGTCGTGCTCGCGCTCGTCCCCGACGGGCAGCTCGCCCGCATCGGTATCAGCAGCACCGCCTTCGTCGTCCACGCGGTCACGTTCTCGATGCTCACCGTGGGGACCATCGCCTTCGTCGCCGACGTGGCCCCCGTCGACCGCGAGTCCGAACTGATGGGACTTCGCTCGACGCCCGCGGTCTCGGCGGCGTTCTCGGACCGCTTCTCGTCGGCGTGCTCGCCACCCGGTTCGACTACGCCACGGCGTTCGTCTGCACCAGCGTCCTCGCGTTCGTCGCCGCCGGGCTGGTCGGGCGGACGCTCACCGAGAGCTTCTCACCCGAGTGAGCCGCTCCACGCCGTACAACCGTCCGACACGCTGGTAAACGCTTATCACGCCGCCCGCTGTCGTTCGAGTCGATGACGCCTACAGTCGCCACTTCCCCTTCGCCCGACGGTGAGCGCCGATGACCGAGACGCCGATTCGGGTCGGCATCGTCGGCTGTGCGAGTATGGGCCGGTCCCACGCCGAAGCGCTCGCGGACATCGACGGTGCCGAACTCGTTGGCTGTGCGGACCACACCCCGGAGACCGCCCAGTCGTTCGGCGAGACGCACGGCTGTCCGTCGTACACTTCCCACGCCGACCTGTTCGCCGACGCAGCCCTCGACGCTGTCTGCGTCTGCACGCCCAATGGGGCCCACCGCGACATCGTCGTTGACGCCGCGGCGGCGGGCATCGACGTGCTCTGCGAGAAACCGCTGGAAATCACGCCCGGCCGCGTCGACGATATGGTCGTCGCCTGCCGCGACGCCGGCGTCACCCTCGCTTGCATCCTTCAGCGGCGGCTGTTTCCCACGATGCAGTTCGCTCGTGAGGTAGTCGGCGACGGTCGACTCGGACGACTCGTGTTCGCCGACGTGCGGGTGAAGTGGCACCGCGACCGCTCGTACTACGACGGCTCCTCGTGGCACGGGAGCGCCGACCTCGACGGCGGCGTCCTGTTCACGCAGGCGCTCCACGGTATCGACCTGCTCCAGTGGGTCGCCGGCGACGTGTCACGGGTTGCCGGCACCGGCGACGCGCTGTATCACGACATCGAAGCTCCCGATACGGCCGCGCTCTCGCTCCGGTTCGAGGACGGCGCGCTCGGGCAGGTGTCGGCGACGACGGCGACGCGGCCCCAACAGGCCATCAGCCTCGAATTCAACGGGACGGAGGGAACGCTTCGTGTCACCGAGACGGGCGTCGAACTGTTCGAGGTGAACGGGGAGAAACAGCCCGTCGAACTCCCCGACCCGCGCCCCGACGGCCCGCACGTCGCCCAGATACGCGACTTCGTCGAGGCCGTCTCGGAGGGCCGACCGCCGATGGTGCCGCCGGACGAGGCGAGAAAGGGAGTAGACATCGTCTTCGCCGCCGAGCGCTCGGACAGTCGCGGCGAGTGGGTGTCGGTGTCGTCTGTCGGCGACCTCCGCGACGCGGACGACTGAGCGTGCTGACTCGCCCGACGACTTCTCTCCGTCTTCGCCCGTCAACAGCTATTTCAGTCTCTCCCGCGTCGCCCCGGTATGGAGAGTGTGACTCTCGGTATCATCGGTTGTGGAGCCATCAGCGACGTGTACTTCGAGGCGGGGAACCGCTTCGACGCCCTCGACATCGTCGCCTGCGCCGACCTCGACACGGACCGCGCGGAGTCGAAGGCGGACGAGTACGGCGTCCCCCACGTTCTCCCGACTGAGGACCTGCTCGCGGACCCCGAAATCGACGTGGCGGTCGTGCTCACGCCGGCGGGAACCCACGGTGACCTCGTGTCTGCCGCCCTTCAGGCGGGCAAACACGCCTACACCGAAAAGCCGCTCGCGGCGACGAAGGCCGAAGGTGAGGCGATTCTGGAGACTGCCGCCGAGCGCGGACTGACCGTCGGCGTCGCGCCCGACACCGTCCTCGGAACCGGCATCCAGACCTGTCGCGACCTCATCGACGAGGGCCGCATCGGCGACCCCGTCGGCGCGACGGCGTTCTGGTCGAATCACGGCCACGAACACTGGCACCCTGACCCCGACGGCTTCTACGCTGAAGGCGGCGGCCCGCTTTTCGACATGGGGCCGTACTATCTCACGTCGCTCGTGACGCTCCTCGGTCCGATTCAGTCGGTCGCCGGCACCGCGAACACGCCGTTCGAAGAGCGCGAGATAACGAGCGAGCCGCGCCGCGGCGAGCGGATTCCGGTGTCGGTGCCGACCCACGAGACAGCCGTCGTGACTTTCGAAAACGGCGCGACGGGGACGCTCCTGACGAGTTTCGACGTATGGGGGTCCGAACTGCCGGGGTTCGAGATTTACGGCACCGAGGGGACGCTGAGCGTCACCAACCCCAACCGGTTCGACGGGACGCCTCGCGTCCATCTCAGCGACGACGACGACGGCGAGTGGCGCGAGGTTCCCGTCGAGCGCGACCACCCCGGCCAACAGCGCGGCCTCGGCCTCGTCGACCTCGCGTACTCGCTCGACGCCGACTGGGACCACCGGACCAGCGGCGACCTCGGATTCCACGTCCTCGAAGCGATGGACGGCATCCGCGAATCCGCCGAGGAGGGCGCGTACGTCCAGCTCTCGGCGCAGTGCGAGCGCCCGCCGTCGGTCCCCGACGGCTTCCCGACTGACGTCGGGCCCGCGGGCGACGCGGAGTGAACTCGGGAGCGAACAGGGAATCAGTACGGAGTAAAAGCGGACGCCGGTACGGGAGCGAAAACAGGCATCGGTGCCGGTACCGGGTCCGGTGTTGGCGACGGCGTCCGAACGATAGTTCGAATCGAGGCTTTTCTTTCAGTCGGCCGGTTGTTCCGCGTCGTCGGCGACGCCGATGTCGAGGTCGTCGGTGAGCGGCTCGCTGTTCCGGTAGTCGATTCTGTCGTGCGCGTCGAAGCAGGCCGCCTCGTGGCGGTCCGACGGGCCGCTCATACCGGAGAGGTCCGGCGTGTTCGACGTGCAGTACTCTCGCGCCTCGGGACAGCGGGTGTGGAATCGACAGCCGCTCGGCGGGTTCTCCGGGTCCGGGATGTCGATTTTCCTGACCGGCGGCGTCTCGATGGGGTCGTTTATCTCCGAGAGGCCGGAGGTCGCCCACAGGAGGCTCTTGGTGTACGGGTGCTGGGGGTTCTTGATAATCTCGTCCGCCGGGCCGATTTCGACGATGCGGCCGAGGTACATGACGGCGATGCGGCCGTCGGCGCGACCGGCGAGGTACCGGGCGTTCGCCATGTTGTGCGAGATGAAGACGAACGAGGTGCTGAACATCTCCTGCAGTTCGAGGAGCAGGTCCATCAGGTTCACCCGAAGCGACACGTCGAGGGCGCTCACGGCCTCGTCGGCGAGGATGAGGTCCGGTTCGAGGAGCATCGACCGGACGATGACGGTCCGCTGGGCCTCCCCGCCGCTCAGTTGGTGGGGGTACCGCGAGGCGTAGTCGTCCGCGGGGGTGAGCCCGACCGTGTCGAGCATCTGGTGGACGAGCTCCCGCCGTTCGACGAGGTTGAGCTCCGGCCGCCACTTCTTCAGCGCCGGGTTGAGGTTCTTGAATATCGTCCGGTTGGGGTCAAGCGAGTTCCCGGCGTCCTGGTGAACCATCTGGAGCGACTTCCGAATCTCCTTGTACGGGATGTCGCCGGGTTCGAGGTCGGACTTCCAGATGTCCTGCCCGCGGAAGCGGACCGTCCCCGAGGTGGGACGCTGGAGGCCGATCATGGCCTTTCCGAGCGTCGTCTTGCCGCAGCCGGACTCGCCGACGAGCGCGACCACGTCGTTCTCGCCGATGTCGAGCGAGACGTTGTCGACGGCGCGGACGACGCCCTTGTCGTCGCCGAGGAAGCGGTCGAGAATGCCCTCGTTGCCGCCGAAGTGGACGCTCAGGTCGTCGACGCGGAGCAGGGGGTCGTCGCTCATTTCGAGACCTCCTTCTTGAGGGGAATCGTCTCACGGGCTTCGTCGGTGTAGAAGCACGCGGCTCCGTGGTCCTCGGACACCTCGATGAGGTCCGGGTTCGTCGCCCGGCACTGCTCGTCGGCGAGCGGGCATCGGGTGTGGTACGAACAGCCCTTCGGAACGTTCAGCGGGTCGGGACTCGTCCCCTCGATGGACGCCATCTCGTCGAGGTCGGCGTCGATGTCGGGTATCGAGTTGAGTAGCTCCCGCGTGTAGGGGTGGGCGGGGTCCATGACGATGTCCTGCACCGGGCCGAGTTCGAGCAGTTCGAAGGCGTACATCACCGCGAGGCGGTCGGAGATGCGCGCGACGTGGCTCAGGTCGTGCGTCACGATGACGATGGTGAGGTCGTACTCGGTTTTCAGCTCCGAGAGGAGCTTCAGAATCGACTGCTGCATCAGGAGGTCGAGCGCGGCGGTCGGCTCGTCCATCACGAGCACGTCGGGGTCGAGGATGAGGCTCAGCGCGATGAGCGCGCGCTGTTTCATCCCGCCGGAGAGCTCGTGGGGGTACGCGTCGAGGACGCGGTCGGGTTCGAGGTGCACGTCGGAGATGAGCTGTCGGGCGCGCTCCATCCCCTCTTGGATGTCGTAGTCGTGCGCGCGGAGCGTCTCGACGAAATGGTCGCCGATGCTGAGCGTCGGATTGAACGAGTCGAGCGCCCCTTGGACCACCATCGAGACGCGCTCCCAGCGGAACCGGCGAAGCACCTCTTTGCTCAGGTCGTTGACCTTGATTGGCTCGCCGCCCTCCGGCGGGTTGAACACCACGTCGCCGGTGAGCGTCCCCGGCGAGTCGATGGCGTCGAGCATGGAGTCCGCCAGCATCGATTTGCCGGACCCGGACTCGCCGACGACGCCGAGGACTTCTCCCCGCCGGACGTTTATCGACACGTCGTCGAGGACTCGCGCGTCCCCGCGTTCCATCGCGAACGCGACGCTCGCGTTCGTTATCTCTAAGACGTTGTGCTCGGCCGTCGGCTCGTCTGGCATCTTCTGTTTGGTGTGTTGTGTCGCCATGGTCAGTCCCTCTCGTCGGTTCGTACGGCGGGCGAGCGACCCCACCCGTCACGCGTGCCTATCGTCAACATGTGACCGTAGTAGGAATCTATCACGTTCAATACTACTTAATACTTTCCGCCGCCGCAGTCGAGGAGCGTCGATATCGGGGCCTTCGGACGGTTCGGCTGCCGATACCGGCAAGCTATAAGTTCGTCCGCGATGTCCGTGCTGACATGGCGCAAGCGCAAACGCGACAGAACGTACTGTGGACAGTTCGCTCCAAGATCGGCGGTATCACCTCGACGGTGATTCTCCTCGGAGCGCTGTTGATTCTCTTCGGTGCCGCCCTTCAGACCGGCGTCTGGGCGGGAATGTTCGGAATAATCGGAGGATTGCTGGTGTTCGTCGCCGTCGCGTTCCGGGTACTGATCTGGGCGTACCGGCTGTTCTGATCACATCATGGTGAATCCGTAGTACACCCCGATGAGCAGGATCACGAGTATCACGAGGCCGAGCAGGTACCGCGTCGTATTTCCTTCTTTCTCCACTTTCATGGTTGAAGTCCGTTTCGTAGGTCGATAGCACGTGTGTTAACCTTTTCCCTGAGACAGCGTGACGCGGCCGCTCTCGGGTCGAGATAATCGAAAAAACAGCGACGTGAAACGGACCGGCTGGTCCGGTTGGTTAGTCCGCGGCCGATGCGGCACCGTCGCCGCCTTCCGAACCGCCGCGACCGCCTTCCATGTCGTCGGTCGAGACGGTCGCCGCGTGGCGGGCGCGGAGACGGGGGTTGAACAGTCGGTCCGTCCCCTGTGCGAACAGCTGGAGGCCGTACGTCATCGTGACGATGAACAGTATCGGCGCGAGCAGCCAATGGAAGCGGTCCATGCCGGACAGCGCGCCGCCGTTGCGAGCGATGTTGAGGACGACGCCCCAGTTGCTCGTCGTGAACGGCAGCACGCCGATGAAGTACAGGCCGACGGACTCCATCAGGATGTTCCGCATGGAACCGACGGTCCCCATCGTCAGCATCGGCATGAGCCGGGACATGACGTTCTTCGAGAGGATGCTCGACGTGGGTAGTCCCAGCACGCGCGAGGCCTCGACGTGGGACTCACCGCGGATGGTGAGCACCTGCGAGCGGAGCTGTCGGGCCAAGCGTGGCCAGTTGTCGATGGCCAGCACGAACCCAACGAACACCGGACTCTTCGGTTCGAGAATCACCGCGAGGACGATGACGAGCGCCAGGCCGGGGATGTTCATCATCACGTCGGTCACCGTCATGAGCACCTTGTCGATGACGCCGCCGAGGTAGCCGGACGTGACGCCGAAGAAGATGGCGAGCCCGAGCGTGACGAGGGCCCCCGACAGCATCATGACGAGCATCGGACGGGTCGCGAGCACCTGCTGTGCGAGGAGGTCGCGGCCGATGTCGTCGGTGCCGAGCGGGTAGCGCATGTTCTCTAGCGGTTGCAGGAGAATCGGTCCCTGCATCGGTCTGACCTCGGGGACGATGTACGGCCCGAACAGCCCGAGGAACCCGAAGATGCTGAGGATTATCGCGCCGACCCGCGCCCGCGGCGAGGTCCAGATGATGCGGAACGGGGTCAGGAGGCTCTGGTCGATTCGCTCTTTGATGTACTCCCCGCGCGAGAAGTCGGAGCTATCGACGTCGAAGCTCATCGCACCGCTGGCCGAGATGCGGTTGCCCTCGATGCGGTCGTCGATGGTCTCGGTCTTGTCCGCGCCGCCCCGCAGGCGGTTGACGAACCGCTGGAGGGTTTCGCGGTACGACCGCGAGTAGGACTCACGCTGGGTGTGACCGGCGCGGGGGTCGATGAAGCCGTAGGTGAAGTCGGCGATGAGCAGGCCGACGACGGTGACGATGGTAAAGAGGATGACCGCCGCCATGACCGTCGTGTAGTCCCGCGCCATCGTGGCCTCGTAGAAGTAAAAGCCCATGCCGCGGTATCGGAATATCTGCTCCATGATGACCGAGCCGCCGAACAGGCTGGCGAGGCCTGCCATGAGGCCGGTGTACATCGGCAGCATCGAGTTCCAGCCGATGTACCGCAGTTGAATCCGGCTGTCGGGCAGTCCCCTGAGTTCCGCCACGTCGACGTAGTCCTCACCGATGATGCGGGTACAGTGCGCGCGGAACTCGAGGCCGCCCCACGAGGTCAGCGCGAACGACATGATGGGCAGCGCCGCGTGTCGCAGCACGCTGGCCATGAATTCGATGTTGAACCCGGGCGTGAGCGCGTTGTCGTACCGCCCTCCGTTGGGGAAGAACTCGGTGCCGAATCCGAGCGTGAACAGCAGCACGAGGCCGACGATGTAGTACGGGACGGCGTCGGAGAAGATGACGAAGTAACTCCCGACAACGTCCCAAGTGTCGCCCTCGTGGACGGCGAGGAAGCCGCCGATGAGGAACACCATGATGGTGCCGATGACGAGGGCGAAAAGCGAGACGAACATCGTCCACGGGATGGCCGGTCCGAGAACGCTCCAGACCGGGTCCGCGTAGAAGATAGACCGCCCGAAGTCTAGTTGCGCAACCGATACGATGTATTCGACGTACGCCTGCAGCATCGGCTTGTCCGGGTTGACGTTCGAGTACATCTCGACCATCTGGTTGAGGCGGGTCGACGAAACCGCCCCTCCGGACCGCTGTCTGATCTGCGCGGCGATGTAGTCCATCGGTCCGCCCGGTATGAGCCGAACCGTCACGAACGAGAACGTGATCGCCGCCCAGACCGTTATCAGGGCCTGCGCTATCCGACGCACGTAGTAATTTTTCTCGACCATCCTTGCTAGTTCTTACCTCTCATGTGGGTACTTAATTATTATTAATAGGGCTACTTTCGTCCGCACTCGACCGAACCGACCTCGCCGTCGTCGCGTCCGGAGGCGGCGCGTTGCGCCCCCGGACGAGGAGTTCACCGCATGGCTGATACGTTCTGACTGACTCGGTGAGACGACGGGTTCTCGTTCAGGTGGCGGCGCCCGGTTCGGTTACTGGCCTCCCTCCGCCGGGTGGAAGTATTCGGTTCCCATCTTGGCCATGTACTGGCAGTAGGAGTACTGACCGATCTCGACGATTTCGTAGCGGTACGCCGGGTTCAGGTTGTTGTTTGGCGGCTTCGTCGCCCAGTTGTCGTGATTCAGCCAGTAGCCACCCGTGCCGCCCTCCTCGTTGATGAGCATCATCGGGAGCGACTGGTTGAATATCCACGAGACTTCCGCGACCTTCTGTCTGCGCTCTTCGTCGGACATCTGCGTCCGGAGCTCGTTGAGCTTGTTGATGACGTCGACCTCTTGGAGGTCGCCGGTCGGGTCGCCGATGGGGTACGGCACCTCGACGACGCGGTCCATCGCCCAGCTGTCGTTGCTCGGAAGCGGCTGTCCGGACAGCGACTCTTGGACTCTGAAGGAGTTCGAGAAGCCGAGGAACGGCGGGCCGGATTTCGCGCCGCCCCAGTTGTCGAACAGCAGCTCCCAGTCGCCGGATTCCATGGTCTTGCCGGCGCGGATCGTCGACTCCTGTGCGGTCACTTCCGTCTGGAGACCGAAACTGTCCAGGTAGGACTTCGCGATCTGCGCGAACCGCAGGGCCATCGGCTCCTCGTCGGACGTGGCCGTGTAGAACCGGAGGGTGACGTTCTCGCCGTTCGGGTCCTTCCAGCGGTTGCCCGACTTCGAGAAGCCGGCGGCCTCGAGGAGTTCGGTCGCCCGCTGTTCGTCCACGTCGTCTTCGGTGTGGGCGTACCGCTCGAGCTTCGCGAGGTCGCCGCTCGGCCAGTTCGAGTTCCCGCCGAACCATGGCACTTCCTTGTCCTGCCCGATACCGGACGGAATGCGGTCTTCGACCCAGTAGGTGCCGTAGTCCGGAACCCATTCGACGAGCGGCTTCCGGGGGACGATGTGGTGAATCGCCTTCCGGACGCGCGGGTCGCCGGTGATGTCGCTCTGACAGTTGAGCAGGACGCCCATCGCCCCGCTGCGCATCTGCGGCGTGATCTGGTCCTCGGAGAGGCTGTCGGCCGGCCCCCACCCGTTCTCCTTGAGTCGGTCACGGGCTGACTGCGACTCCGGCGGGTAGCTCACGTCGATGACGCCTTCCTGCATCGCCTTGGTCCGCTGTTGCTGGTTCGGGTAGCGGTGCCAGTCGAGGCTGTAGTCTATCATGTCGCCCGTGATTTCGCCGCTCGACCACTCGGCGTCGCTGAAGGGGCTGACGTAGTCGTCGTAGGGTTCGAAGTGCGCGACGTTCTCCTCCCCACTGACGAACTCCCAGACGGAGTTCCCCGGGACGTTCGCGTTGTCCCAGACGTTCTTTTGAACCGCCTGCATCATCTCCTGCTGGGCAGAGGTCCGTTCCGAGTCGGTGGTGGCGTCGTCGAACATCTCGGCGTACTTCCCCCAGATGTCCCGGTGCGCCCAGAGCCACGCGCGGCGCTTCATATGACCGAACTCGAATATCTCCCGGCTGATGTCTGGCTCGACCAGGTCGAACGTGAGTTCGTACTTCCCGGTCGTCTCCACGTTCTCGTACAGCGGTTGCGCGCCGTAGCCCTTGTGGACGGTCTGCATCAGCTTGCCGATTTTGAGCTGGGTCGCCACGTCCTCCGCGGTTAGGTCGTCGCCGTTGTGCCACGTGTAGCTGTCGCGGACGTTCCACGCGACCTGTCCGTTGTCGGCGTACTCCCAGTCTTCGATGACCATCCCCTTCGTCTTGTTCGACACCTTGTCGTGGACGGCCAACTGGTCGAACATCGCCCAGTACCACCGGAACGAGAAGTTCGCGGCGTTACCGTAGGGGTTGAATCGAGCGTTCGTCGGCGCGAGCGAGATGATGTGGTCGAGCGTTCGACCCGACGACTGGCCGGTCGAATCGCCCTCGGTCGTTGTGCTCCCGCCGCCACCACCCTCGTTCTCGAGCGGCGTCGGCGTGTCTTCGTTACCACCACTACTACAACCGGCCAGCGCGGCGGCGCCGGCCGTGGCACCGAACGCGTTTCGAAGCAGACGACGGCGTGTCTGTGGTGATACGTCTTCCCACTCGTCATCGCTGATCCACTTGTCGGACTCAGCGCTGCTTTGCGAATCCATCACACAGTATCCATTATGACTATCCCATATATACCCATCGATAATGGTAATTATCTACTGACAATTATTTGATTGCGCGGCCGCGCTCGTGTCCCTCGCGACGCGCGGGGCGGTCCCCCAAAGGACTATTATCCCGTTTTGCGAAATCGCCGGTAATGGGAACCTCAGAACAGTCGTACTTCAAATGTTGGATCTGCCGAAAGAAGATGCTGTGGACGAGCGTGCTCTCGTTCACGCTGCTCATCGTCGTGCTCGGCCTCCTCGCGATGACGGGCATCGAGCGCGGGACCGCGTCGTACGTCGTCCTCATGATGGACTTCGCCCTCGCCGGCGTGCTCCTCGCGACCGTCGGCGTCGTCTTCTGGCGGTGCGGCTATCTGAGTGACGCCCTCGAGTGAACGCGTTCGGCTTCTGTTTTCTCCCGTCGTCTCTGCCGACTCGGATCATCGTCGTTCTTCATATCACGGTGTCATCTCCGCCGCTATCTTGCCGCAGTCTCCCGATTCACGCGCCAAATCTGTAATTTAGTTGTCTTCTTTTGTTCGCGTATGGGGAACCCAACATGCGAATCCGACTGAGTGTCCTCGCTGAGCGGCGTCCCAGTCATCGCCGGGAATCCCAAAATCGTCGTATCTAGGTTCTCTACTGGGTGAAGTCGGATCAGAAACGGACCGCAACCCGCCGTGACGACGCTACAACCGTAATGCTCCTTTTCCCGATTTCAGACCGGTTCGTTCTCCATCGAAAACGACCGAAAATGGATGAGTGGTGGGTTCTGCGTCCTGTTTTCTTCACAGCCAACTCTGTTCGCCTACGGGGAACAATTCTTCCGGTCCGCGACGCCGACACGCACTTGTGAACCCACCGCGTTCGTCGGAACGACACCGAATGACTGGCTTCGACTACGACGACTGGTTCGACGGCGTCCTCCGAGCGACCGACCGCTCGGTCGCGTACGCGGGTGAGACGGGACCGGAGTTCGAGGCGTGGCAGGAGTCGTTCCGCGACGAACTACGCGACGTGCTCGGATTTCCGGCGATGCGTGACCGCGCCGTCGAGGGCATCGACCCAAATCGACGGGAGCGTCCGGAAGCGACGGTTCAACACCGGGGTTACGAGCGACAGACGTGGAGCGTCCGCACCGAACGGGGGTTTCGCGTCCCGTTCTACCTGCTTCTCCCCGACTCGGTGGACCCGCCGTATCCGGTCGTCGTCGCGCTTCACGGCCACACCGAACACGGCAAAGACCTCGCCGCCGGCGTCGCCGAGGGCGAGGCGGCCAGCCGCCACATCGACGACGACCGGCGGGACATCGCTCGACAGGCGGCCCGGCGGGGCTTCGCCGTCGTCGCCCCAGACATGCGCGCCTTCGGCGAACTGCATCCCGACGCGGCCGACGAGTCGGACGAGTCCGATGCTGTCAACCCGTGTACGTACTGGCAGAAACGCGCCCAGCTTCTCGGCCGGTCGCTCGTCGGCGAGCGCGTGTGGGACGTGCGCCACTTGGTCGACTTCGCCGAGGGGCACTCCGCGCTCGATGCCGACCGACTAGCCGTCTGCGGCCACTCCGGCGGCGGAACCGTCGCGCTCCTCGCGGGCGTGCTCGACGACCGAATCGGGCACGTCGTCGCCTGCGCGTCGGTCTGTCCGTTCGAGGACTCCATCGTTCCCATCGACCACTGTCTGTGCAACTACGTTCCCGGTCTCCGACGCCTCGGCGAAGTGTGGGATATCGCCGGCCTCGTCGCTCCGCGGTCGCTCCGCATCGTTGCGGGCGAATCCGACCCCATCTTCCCGATAGCCGGGACGAGACGGGCGTTCGACCGAATCCGCGGGCGGTACCGCGCCGCGGATGCTGAGGGGAAGTGCAGCCTCTTCGTCGGCGACGGTGGCCACCGCTTCTTCGAGGCCGGCGCGTGGCCCTTCCTGCGCGACCGACTCTGAGCCGACGCGCTATCCCCGACTCCGCTTCCGTCTCTCGCCTCGCGTCGCCGATACCGGTGCCTCGTGGTACCCCAGCACAACGTTTATCAACGCGCTCGCGGATGCTTGAGGCGTGACTCTCGAACAGCGGAACGTGCGCGACTACGGTATCGAAGACGACGATTCGCTCGACACGGCGGCGATTCAGGCGGCGCTCGACGACTGCGCCGGCGAGGGCGGCGAGGTGTATCTCCCGCCGGGGACGTACCGAAGCGCCCCGCTCCGCGTCGGCGACGACACGACGTTCAGACTGGCAAACGGGGCGGAACTCCGGTTCGTCCAGGACTTCACCGAGTTCCCGACGGTCGAGAGCCGCTGGGAGGGGTGGGACCAAGACGGCTTCCACCCGTGTCTCCACGTGGCCGACGCCTCGAACGTCACCATCACCGGTGAGGGCGTCATCGACGGCGGCGGCTCCTACTGGTGGGAGTTCGTGTCGTTACCGCCCGAGGAGTACCCGCCCGCCCTCACCGAGCGTCTCGAAGAGATTCGACGCGGCAACCAGCAGGACGAGGTGAGCACGTTCACGGTGCGTCCGCCGCTGCTCCAGATAGACGGCTGTGAGAACGTGACCGTCTCCGGCGTGACGCTCCGGAACTCTCCGTTCTGGAACACGCACGTGGTCTACTCCGACGACGTGACGATTCACGACGTGTCGATTCAGAACCCGCCGGACGCCCCGAACGGCGACGGCATCGACATCGACTCCTCGCGCTTTGTCAGGGTCAGCGACACCCACATCGACGCCGGCGACGACGCCATCTGCCTGAAGTCCGGCAAGGACGAGCAGGGCCGCGAGGTCGGACGCCCGACCGAGAACGTCGTCGTGACCAACTGCACGGTCGAACACGGCCACGGCGGCGTCGTCATCGGGAGCGAGACGGCCGGCGACGTGCGGCACGTCACCGTCACGAACTGCACCTTCACCGACACCGACCGCGGCATCCGCATCAAGTCTAAGCGCGGCCGCGGCGGGACGGTCGAGGACCTCCGGTTCGACACCATCATCATGCGCCGCGTCGCCTGCCCGTTCGTCATCAACGGCTACTACCAGACGGACATCGACAGCGACCCCAAGCCCGTCACCGAGGCGACGCCGAACGTCCGCAACGTCGACTTCCACCACATCACCGCCGAGGAAGTCGAGTCGGCGGCGTTCCTCGCCGGCCTCCCCGAACAGCGGTTCGAGGGCATCTCCTTTACCGACGTGGACATCGACGCGACCCGCCCGTTCGACGCCTCGGACCTCTCGCCCGCGATGGCGAAGGGGTACGACCAACGACACGGCGTCTTCTGTAAGTCGCTCGGCAGCGTCTCGTTCCGAGACGTTCGCGTGACGGTCCCCGACGGAATCGGGACTCCGCTGACCGCGGAAGCGAGTTCGACCGTCGTCCTCGACGGGTTCGAGGCCGAGACAGACGAGGGGCCAGCAGTCGAGGCAGACGGCGTCGAGAACCTCCGAATCGGCGGCTGCGTCGCCCCCGACGACGGCGAAGCGTTCGCTCGCGTCCGCGACGAGGGCGACGGCGAGTCCTCGGTGCTCCTCGCGGGCAACTACGGCGACATGGCCGAGGCCGTCGTCTCAGTACAGCCAGAGACGGTCGAGCGGTAGGCGACGCCCGACACACTCGTTTTCCCGAAAAAGACGCTTCTGCGCGCTTCAGCCCCGGAGCGACGGCGCGGCGAACTGCCCGTCTTCGAACGCTATCGGCGAGGGCTCTTCGACCACGCGGAGGTCGTCGCGGTCGCGGGCCTCCTCGACGAGCGCCGGCGAGGCGTACAGCCGGTGGAGGTGCATGGTGTCGGCCGCGCGGACGACCCGGACCGTTTCGGGGTCGACGACGCCGATGGTCGACAGCGCGGCGACCACGCCCGCACGGTCGGTCTCGACGACGGGCGGGAGCTTCACGCCGCGGATGGTGCTCGCGGTGAGCGCGTTGATGAGCGTCGTCTGCGCGTCCAACTCGGCGACGATGTCCTCGTGAATCACGTCCGCCGACCCGACGCCCATCGCGTTGCCGTGAGTCTTTTCGGTTAGCCCGTGGGTGTAGATGCGCTTGATGTTCGGCTTCTCGGGTGCGGGCTCGTTGATGGAAAACGGCCGGCGGCCGATGACGTTCGTGTCCATCCCCTGCCCGCTAATCTCCTTGCCCTGTCGGTCGAACACGACCAAATCGAGCTCCTCGAACGGGAGCTTCGGCATCAGTTCGTACGCGGTTTCGAGCAGTTCGCGCTCGCGGTCGAGGAAGCCCGACGGGGGAACGCCCTCGATGAGCGTGGTGTCGTCGTGTTGGTCTTCCACGATTGCGACGCCGCCGACGATGGGAAGCGAGTCCAAGAGTTGCTCGGTTATCTCGGGAATCATCCGCCGGAACGACCAGTCGACCGCCCACTTGTGGGCGATTTGCGCGCCGCGCTGTTTGCCCATGCCGATGACGAGCATCTTCGACAGCCCGCTTTCGACCTCGCCGTCGAAGTCGGTGTGGGGCTTGACGCGGTTGACGGGGATGATGGCGTCCGCAGCCGCCGCGTTGGCGTCGGCGACGACGGGCACGTCGCGGTCCGGCGTGCGCCCGACCTCAACGACCTCCATGCTGGACCGAATTTCGCAGCCGATTCGTTCTTCGGTGACGCCGAGTTCGTTCAGCATCCCCCGCTGACCCTCGCCGGTCGCGCCGCCGTGGCTCCCCATCGCGGGGAACACGAACGGCTCGTAGCCCGCCTCGGAGACGGCGTCGACGACGCCCGCGACGATGTCGGGTATGTTCGCGATACCGCGGCTCCCCACGCCGAGTGCGACCTCGCCGCCGTCGGGAACGTCCGCGAACGACAGCGCGGCGACGGCCTCCGCGGCCGCCTCCGGAACCTCGGCCGTCGGAATCGGATTCGTCTCCCAGACCTGTTCGAGGATACCTAACTCGGGGAGCGGGGGGTTACCGCACGCTTCGAGGATAACGTCTTCCGGGACTGAGAGCCAGTCTACGGGGTTCTCGCCGTCATCTGTGTGCATGCGAAACTCGACGGCCGAGTTCGACATAAAACTGTTCGTCGGGGGGCCGTTCTACACGCTGAGGTCGTCGAGAACGACGCGACGGCCCTCCTCGGAGGACCGATAGCTCGCCTCGGTGAGTTGGACGCCGCGCGCCCCGGCGGTGAAGTCCCACGGGAACGGCTCGTCGGCGACGACGTGGCGGATGAACTTCTCCCACTGGAGCTTGAACGCGTTCTCGAACACCTGATTGTTCGGGACGCCCGTCCAGTCCTCGTAGAAGTCGTGTTCCTTCGGCGTGTCCGGGTTCCACTCCGGTTTCGGCGTGTTCGCGTGGCCCTGCGTCTTGCAGTCGCGCAGGCCGGCGACCGCGCTTCCCTCGGTCCCGTCGACCTGAATTTCGAGGAGGTCGTCGCGGTTGACGCGGACGGTCCACGAGGAGTTGAGCTGGGCGACGATGTCGTCTTCCAGCTCCATGATGGCGTAGGCGGCGTCGTCCGCGGTCGCCTCGTACGGCTCGCCGTCCTCGTCGATTCGCTCGTCGATGTGGGTCTTCTGGAGACAGCGGACGGACTCCACCTCGCCGAACAGGTTCTCCAGCACGTAGCTCCAGTGGGAGAACATGTCGTCGACGATACCGCCGCCGTCCTCCGCGCGGTAGTTCCACGAGGGGCGCTGCGCCTCTTGTCCGTGGCCGGTGAACACCCAGTAACCGAACTCGACGCGCACCGAGAGGATGTCGCCGAAGAAGTCCTGTTCGATGAGTCGCTGGAGCTTCAACAGCCCCGGCAGCCAGAGCTTGTCCTGGACGATGCCGTGTTTCACGTCGCTCTCTTCGGCCATCCCGGCCACGTCGAGCGCGGCGCTGAGGTCGCTCGCCAGCGGCTTCTCGCAGTAGACGTGCTTTCCGGCGTCGATGGCTTTCATGACGCTGTCCGGGCGGCGGGGGGTTATCTGGGAGTCGAAGTACACCTCGTCGTCGCCGTCGAGACACGTCTCGAGGTCGGGGTCGACGGTCCAGCGGTCGATACCGTGTTCCTCGCTCAGTTCGCGGAGTTTGCGCTCGTTGCGGCCGACGAGAATCGGGTCCGGCATGACTCGCTCCCCGTTGGGGAGTTCCACACCGCCCTCCTCACGTAGCGCGACGATAGAGCGGATGAGATGCTGATTCGTTCCCATCCGGCCGGTCACGCCGTTCATGATGATACCTAGCTCTTGCATGTGCTGACTCGTTGCACCAATCTGCTGGTCGGAGTGTAATAACCTTTTGCATGGCTTCGCTTTCCGCCGTGAACGATTCGCGCGCCTGACCGTCGCCTGCGCCCGCGAGCCGCCGATTCGACGGTGTCCGAGAGAACGGTAATCGACGACGTGCGTGACCGGATATCTCTATTCGAGTATGCCGAACTTTATAACATACGGCACATGTATTACAAACATATGGGTGTAATATTTTATATCTCATCTCGTCATTTCGAACCAGCCGCGGCGTCAACCGTTCGTGCCTCTCGAACTTTATACACTCTACCGGTGCCAGATTCAGGCTGCCATAAATTATAACAATCGTTGAATATGTTGTCTGTTCGAGTGATGCACTCATGAGACCCGATAGACGGACGTTCCTCCGCGTGCTCGGAGCAGGAAGTATCGGTGCGGCGACGACTGGCCTCTTCGGTGGCAGCGCCGCGGCCGCGACCGTGATCTCGATGCAGGGCGGCGGCGATGACATCTGGGGTACTGCCGACGCGTTCCACTACTACTACACGGAACTGAGCGGCGACTTCGACGTCGCCGTCCAGAACACCGGCATCGACAACATCGAAAGCTGGACGAAGACGGGCCCGATGGTCCGCGAGTCGCTCGATCCCGACTCGAAGAACGTCATGGTCCGTCGCCGGCCCAACGGCGAGGCGTCGATGCAGTACCGGCCCGAAGACGGTGCCGAGACGAACAGCGTCGGCGGCACACTGGCTGACTGGCTCCGTCTCAAGCGAAGCGGTGACACGATAGAGACGTACCACTCCACGGACGGCGAGACGTGGACATCGATTAACACGCTCGACGCCGCCGACATCTCGCTGGACGACAGCGTCTACGTCGGACTGGCGGTCACCAGCCACCTCTCGGGGACGCTCGCGACGGCGACGTTCCAGAGCCTTTCTGGCGTCGACCTCGACCGGAACCGCGATATCGGCGACGTCGAAGTCGCGGGGAGCGTGGAGAGTACGGCGGGCGTCCCGCTCGTATCGACCGACGACGTAACCGACGCCGGCCCCGGGTCCGCGACGCTCACCGGCGAACTCGGTGACCTCGGCGGTGCCGATTCCGCGGACTGTTACTTCGAGTACCGGGAGGTTCCCACCGAATCGTGGAAGACCACGGACCCGACGGAACTCACCTCGCCGGGCGCGTTCAACGTCGAAGCGGACGACCTGACGCGGCGTCGCTACTACGAGGTGCGCGCGGTGGCAGACACGGCCGACGGAGACACCGCGCGAGGCGCGGTCTCCACGTTCAGCACGCCGAATCCGTCGAACAGCAAGGTCCCGGCCCACGCCGGTCCGGACAGCGTGTCGCACTTCGGACCGAGCGACGGGTTCGCTGAGACTGCACCGTGGCTCGACGACGACACACCGATCATCGTGATAACCGAGCCGACGCGTCGCCAACTCGAAAAGGCGGTCACCATCGACGGCGAGCGACTGGTCGTCTTCGAGACCAGCGGAACGATCGACCTCGGCGTGCGCGACCTCCCGATTCCGTACGACAAGTGCTACATCGCGGGTCAGACCGCGCCCTCCCCGGGTATCACGATGGTCAAGGGTCGCGTGAATATCGGGGCGAGCGACTGCGTCCTCCAGCACGTCCGGGTGCGACTCGGCGACGCGGGCATCGAGGAGCCGACCGAGGACTGGGCGCTCGACACGGTCAACACGGCCGACGAGACAGAGAACAACGTCATCGACCACGTCTCGGCCTCGTGGAGCGTCGACGAGTGCCTCTCGGTCGGCTACGAGACGGCGGAGACGACCGTCTCGAACTGTCTCGTCGCCGAGGCGCTCGACGACTCGGTCCACCCGAAGGGCGAACACGGCTACGGCTCGCTCATCGGCAACGACGCGAAGAACGTCGCCATGCTGGGGAACGTCTGGGCGTTCAACACGGACCGTCACCCCAGACTCAAGGAGGGCACCGAGAGCGTCGTCGTCAACAACGTGATGTACGACTTCGAAGACGGCACCTGGCTTGACCCCGACACCGAGGCGAGCATCGTCGGCAACGCCTATCTCCGGCCCAACTCGGACAAGGCGAACGTCTTCACCGAGGACGACGTGGACACCGCCGTGGCGTACCTCGAAGACAACCGCACCGACGGCGACGTGCCGATGGTCGACGAGAACGTGTCCGTGGTCGACGAGCGGCCGCTGTGGCCCGACGGACTCACGGCGATGCCGTCGGACCGAACATTCAAACACGACCTCGCGAACGTCGGCGCGCGCCCAGCCGACCGGACGGCGACCGACGAACGCATCCTCGAAAACGTCGAAAACGGGGAGAGCTACCTCGTCGACAGTCAGGAGCAGGTCGGCGGCTACCCGGACCTCCCAGTCAATAACCACGAGCTAAACGTCCCCAACGGCGGGACCCGACCGTGGCTTCGGTCGTGGTCTCGGCGGGTCGAAACGCCGCGGCGCTGACTGCGCGGGACCGACGCATCGTTCGCCGCCGACTATATTGCTTGAACCCGCATCTTTTTACACTATTTTCGGTGAACTACATGTATGGGAACGAATATCGGATACATCGGTATCGACCACCACCACCGGGACCCCTATTTCGCCGTCGCAAGCGAGTTGGATGCGACGATTACCGCGGTCTGCGAACCCGGACGCCGGGTCGACGTGGCGAACATCGCGGCGATGGATGACCGCCCCGACGAAATCACGACCGAGGGACAGGACATGGCGGACCTCGTCGGCGGCGCAGCGGTCTACGAGGATCCCCACGAACTCGTCTCCGACGCCGACATCGACGTGGCGTGGATAACCTACCGGAGCGACGAGACGCCGGCAATCATCGAGAGCGCCGTCGAGAACGGCGTTCACGTCGTCAGCGAGAAACCCATCGCTCGGACCGCCGCCGACCTCGAAGACATCGCCGACCGGGCCAACGAACTCGGCGTGACCGTCTCGCCGACGATGTACTACCGGCGCAACCCCGTCGCGATGGCGCTCCGCGACCGAGTCTCGGAAGGCTTCTTCGGCGACGTGTGGACGCTCGACGGCCGCTTCAACGCCAGCCAGCTCTCCTACCGGGACACCGACCACTACCTCTACGACCGGGAGACGAGTCGCGGCGGCGCGCTCCAATGGATTGGCCCGCACTGGGTCGACGTGATGCCGTGGATTCTCGACGACCCCATCGCGCGGGTGAACGCCCGGTTCCACGATGCGGTCGAGACGGACGTGGAAGCCGGGGCCGTCCTCCAGTTCGAGACCGAAAGCGGGACGCTCGGCACGTACCACACCGGCTACTACCTGAGCGACCGCGGCAAGGACACGCACCTCGGGCTCTACGGCACCGAGGGACAGGCGTTGACGCCGTTGCACCACGACTCGCTGCAGCACGAACCCACGGTCCCGCTGGACATCACCTCGGAGCACCCCGACTGGACCGCCGCGCCGAAGCGGACCGTCGAGTTCGAGTTCACCTACGACCGGTTCCCGGCGTGGGGCGACTTCGTGCAGGACTACTTCGAGGACTACTTCGCAGGCTACGAGACCGGCGACGTGCCCGCGACGGTCGACGACGCCGTGCAACTGCTGCGCGTTCTCGATGCGGCCTACGAGTCCGGCGAGCGCGGCGACTGGGTCGAAGTCGAGGGGTGAACGCGCTCACCCATACCGCCGCCGCCGCCACGCTGCGCCGCGGGGTCGACCAGCCGTTCGACTATCCTGAACTTTAAATATCGGGGCGAAAATATTGGGGTATGCCAACGGATAACTCGCCCAAGACGCTCCGGACGACCGCCACCTCGATAGAGATTCTGAAGCAACTCGAAGCGATAGACGGCGCGCGAGTCTCCGAAATCGCCGAGCGGATGGACAAGCCCAAGAGCACGATTCACGGCCACCTCGCGACGCTCAAGCAGGAACAGTTCGTCATCAAGGAGGGCGATTTCTACTTCATCGGTCCGGAACTGCTCCGATTGGGGAACCAAGTCCGGACGCGGGAGCCGGCGTTCGTCCTTGCGCGACAGTTTACGGAGCGTCTGTTCGAAGAGACTCGCCTTCGGTCGATTTTCACCGTCGAGATGGGCGGGAAAGCGGTCTTCCTGCACACCGCGTCGGGGAGCAAGATGGGGTGGTCCCACGAGCAACTCGGCAATCGGTTGTTCCTGCACAACACCGCCGTCGGGAAGGCGATTCTCGCGGAGCTTCCGGAGCCGCGCATCGAACAGATAATCGACCGGTGGGGCCTCCCACAGGAGACGGAAAACACCACGACCGACCGCGAGGCGCTGTTCGAGGAATTAGAGCGCGTCCGCGACCAGGGCTACGCGGTCAACCGCGCCGAGAACTTCAACGAACTCTACGCCATCGGCGTCGCCGCGACGCGCCGCTCGGGCGACGTTATCGGTGGGTTCAGCGTCACAGGACCAGCTCACTCGGTGACCGGAGAAAGCCGGAAAGCCGAGCTCGCCCACACGGTCAAGGACATCGTCAGCGAGTTCGAACTGGAGCTCGCGCTCGCCTGACTCGGGGGTCCGACCCGCGTCACTCGACGCTGCCGACTCTCCCGCAACCGTTCGGAAATACCGAACATTATATACTCGCAATAGCTGCAGCTGCTCTCTCCGCTGGATTATTACTGAGAACCAACAAATTACGCCCGTACGTCTGTAATATATTCTCGTATCGTGTCACCGACCTGAGCGTAGGTTCGGACGGCGTGATTGCACGGTCTCGATTACAGCCGGCGAAATATTATTCTCGGATAAATTATCTATTGACTAATTCATCAGAAGACAGTAATAATTTGGATCCGGGACGCTATCTCCCGCCTCGCCTTCGACGATACCCGAGAAGTAAGGGTTCGAACGCTGAAACGGCGAAGATTACTTTATTCCACTCAAACCACCTTTCGGCTCGAGATTTTGGTACCAATCAATGCTGTTCCGCACCGTACCGCTTGCCACCGAAAGCAATCCGTGAACGCCGAACTAACGGCCTATTCGGTCCTCTCGGTCGTACCTTGTGCTCTCGAACCACGAATCGAGAGTGAGATAGCACTTCGAGAAGTACCTGATTCAAATGTATGTATGAATATTTACTATTTGGGCGGTGTGTGCTCTCGGAGTCCTCCGTGTTCGTTCGACGGCCACCACCTTTTCGTCCGAGGAGTCGCTATCGCCGACGCCATGGGCGTGATGAGCAAGCTTCGACGGTTGCTCGGACTCGTAGAGGGCCACGAAGACGAAGTCGCCAAACAGGTCGGAAAGCGAACGAAGGTGAGCGAAGAGAAGGCCAAGAAAGGCATCGAAAAGGCGACTGACGCAGTCAAAAACGGCTCTGACTCCGGTTCGGGAGACCGGAGTAGCTACTGATTGGTGGTGGTGTAACAGGCCGGGACGGGCGGTCGCCCGGGGGACAACCGGGCACTTCGGCGCGTCGGCGGCGGACCACTCATAGTGGTCGGCTTCGCACACGGACTATGCCCGAATCTCACGCGCCGTCGCTCGACGGGCGAGTCTTCAAATCGGTCGCCAACGCCGAGGGCGGCGACGTCGGCGACGACACTTACTTTTGGTTCGACCAGTCCGACGACCTGATTCACGCGACGTACCGCGGCGGAACCGTCAGGCTGGGCCACCTCGTCGGCCTCCACCTCGGCGACACGCTCGACTTCCGGTATTCCCACGTCACCGAAGACGGGACGACCGCGACCGGCCACTCGACGGACCGAATCGAACAACTGGAAGACGGCCGTCTCCGTCTCCACGAGGACTGGTCGTGGGACTCGAAGCCGGGTTCCGGGACGAGCGTCCTCGAAGAACTCACCGACGAGGAGCGGGCGGGCCTCGACCTGTCGCCAGCGTTGTTCGGCGAGCGGTAGCACGGGCGCGCGCTGGGCCCTACTGCGACCCGGTGGCTTCGACTGGCTCGTGCGGGTCCGAGTCGCCGCGGTCGTCGCCCGGTGGGTGAGACGAGTGATAGACCGCGTTCCCGTCGTCGTCGAACAGGTGGAGGCGTTCCTCGTCGAACGCGAGTGCCACCGTTTCGCCCGGCTCGACCGCGCTCCGGGGTTCGGCCTTCACTTTGAGTTCGGCCCCGCCGAGCGTGCAGTGGACGAGTAGCGCGTCGCCCAACGGCTCGGTCACGTTGACCGCAGCTTCGATAGTCGGTGCGTCGCGGGCGCGCCCCGAGACGATGGAGACGTCCTCGGGTCGGACGCCGAACGTGCCGCTGGAGCCGCCAGCGTCACCGGTGGGTATGTCGGATCCGTCAGCGTCCGGGAGCGCGAGTTCGAACCCCTCGCGCTCCACGACGAGGGCGTCCCCTCGGTCACGGATTTCGACGGGCAGGACGTTCATCGCCGGCGTTCCGATGAACTCGGCGACGAACCGGGTCTCCGGGTAGTCGTAGAGGCGTTGCGGCGGGTCGACCTGTTCGATTCGGCCGCCGTTGAGGACGGCGACGCGGTCGCCGAGCGTCATCGCCTCGGTCTGGTCGTGGGTGACGTAGACGGTGGTCGTCCGGAGCGTTCGGTGGAGTTCGAGCAGTTCGGTCCGCATCTCCACTCGCAGCTTCGCGTCGAGGTTCGAAAGCGGTTCGTCGAGGAGGAACACCTCGGGTTCGCGCAGTAGTGCGCGGCCGATTGCGACCCGCTGGCGCTCGCCGCCGGAGAGTTCCTTTGGCTTGCGGTCGAGGAGGTCGGTGATGCCGAGCGTCTCGGCGACTTCCGCGACCCCTTCGTCGTGGTTCGACCGGTCGAAGAGCCCCGAGTCGAGGCCGAACGTCATGTTCTCCGCGGCCGTCATGTGCGGGTACAGCGCGTAGTTCTGGAACACCATCGCCACGTCGCGCTCGTCGGGCGGGTGGTCGTTGACGACGGTGCCGCCGATAGAGAGCGTGCCGTCGGTGATCGATTCGAGCCCGGCGAGCATTCGGAGCGTCGTCGACTTGCCGCACCCCGACGGGCCGACGAAGACGAGAAACTCGCCGTCTTCGACCGCGAGGTCGATGCCGTTGACGGCCTTCACGTCGCCGAAGTGCTTCGTGAGGGAGTCGAGTCTGAGGTGTGTCATGGATTACTTCTGTTGTATTGCGAACGTTTCGAGGAGCGGGCGGTGCAACGTGACGAGGACGGCGAGCGGCGGGAGGAGCGCGATGACGGCTCCGGCCATGATGAGCCCCCATTGGGTGAGGCCGGACTGGCTCGCGCCTTGGAGGAATTTGATACCGACCTGCACCACCTGCTTGGACTGGTCGCTGACGACGATGAGGGGCCAGAGATACTGGTTCCACGCGTAGATGAACGTGATGACGGAGACGCCGGCTATCATCCCCCTCGACATGGGTATCAGCACGCGGACGAGGAACGAAAGCGGGCCGACGCCGTCGAGGCGAGCGTTCTCCACAAGCGACTCCGGAATCGACATGAAATGCTGGCGGAAGAGAAACACCGCCGTCGCGCTGGCGATGTACGGGCCGGTGATGGACAGAAGCGAGTTCGCCCATCCGAGGTCGGCCATGAGTTGGAACAGCGGCACGATGCGGACCGGGACCGGGACCAAGAGCGTCAGCAGGATGAACGTGAAGACGGCGCGCTCGAACGGGAAGCGGTAGTAGACGAGCGCGAGCGCGGCGAGAAGCGACAGCGAGACCTTGCCCACGACGATGACGACCGACATGACCGCCGAGTTGATCATGTACCGCGTGAGGTTGTACTCCGTGAGCGCGGTCTCGTAGTTCGACAGTCCGGCGCTTCCGAGTCCGAGGTTCGTCACCTCGTACACCTCCGTTGTGGACTGCGTGCTCATGACGACCGCGAGGACGAGCGGGAGCGCGACCAGCGCGATAGCGCCCGCGAGCGCGACGTGGACGAGCAGGTCGCCGCCGAAGGCGCGTTCGAACCGGGTTCGAAGCCGACGCGACGGTGCTGGCTCGGTCGCCGTGTCTGTGTTCGTCGCCATGTCAGGCCCCGTAGTGCGCGTGCCGGTCGGAGAACCGGAGTTGGACGTACATCAAAAGCGACACGATGCCGAACAGCACCGTCGACTCCGCGGAGGCCAACCCGAGGCTGTTGAACGAGAAGGCGTCGCGGTAGAGTTTGAAGATGAGCAGATTCGTCGCGTTGTTCGGGCCGCCGCTCGTCATGAGGTCAACGAGCGGGAACGCCCCGAAGAAGGCGTAGATGGTGTTCATGACGACGAGGAACGTCAGCGTCGGCGAGATGAGCGGAAGGTAGACCCGGACGAGCATCCGCAGTCGGCCGACGCCGTCGAGTCGCGCCGACTCGGTCAGCGTCTCGGGGACGTTGTTCAGCGCGGCCACGAGGAAGATGATGTTGTAGCCGAGTTGCTTCCAGACCGCGACGGCCACGAGGACCCCGAACGCGAGCGGACCGCTCGTGAACCAGTCGAGAGTGAGCCCCGTCAGGGCCTCGAGGTAGTGCGTGACGATGCCCAGCGTCGGGTGAAGCATGAACAGGAGGATGGTCGCCGCGACCGCCGTCGGGAGCGCGTACGGCCAGATGGCCGCGAGCAGGTAGCCGGACGCGCCCGCGCGGACCTCGAACAGCAGGTACGAGATGAAAAGCGAGACGACGAGCGTGCCGACGACGACGGCGGCGGCGAAGAGCACGGAGACGAAGAGGCTCTGTCGGTATTCGGCGGACGTTGCGAGCGCGACGTAGTTGTCGATGCCGACGAACTGCCGGCCGGTTCCCAAGAGGAGCGTCTGGAAGAAACTGAGCCGGAACGTCTCGACGGCCGGGTAGTACAGGAAGGCCACGAGAACGACCAGCGTCGGGACCAGAAGCAGGCCGGCCTGCGTCGTCGAACGGTACGGTTTGGTGAAATCGCTCATTGTGAGTGGTGTGTGATGAGTGTTGACGGGCGGTGTCGGGACGCGGTTTCGCGCGGGCGAGGTGTCGCTTCGCCGCTCAGTTTACCTTCTGGTTGTAGCCCGCGAGGGCGTCTTCGACCTGTGCGTCGATGTCGCCGAGCACGTCGTCGACGCTCCGGTCGTCGTTCTGAATCATGCTGACGTAGCCCTCCTCGACGATGGTTCGGGCTTTCGTGAACGTCCCCATGAGCGCGCCGCGGGTCGCCGGCGAGTCCTCCGTCTCGCGGAGCTGGTCGATGGCCGTGCGGAAGTTCGGGTTCTCGTCGTAGAATCCCTCGTCTTCGAGTTGGGTAATCGCCTCCTCGCGGACGGGGAAGTAGCCCGTGTTGGTGTGCCAGCGCTTCTGCTGGGCGGGTTCCGTGAGCCACGCGAGGAACTCCCCGGCGGCGTCCTGCTTGGCAGAATCGAGGCTTTTCGGGGTCCACAGCGACGCCCCGCCGATGACGACGCCCTGTCGCTGTCCGCCGGGCGTCGGGAGTCGCATCGTCCCCAGTTCGAAGCCGTTGTTCCGCGCGCCCTCGGTCATGGGGGCGATGCTCGACGTGGAGTAGCCGAGGAGCCCCGTCTTCTGGGTGAGAAACGCCTGTTGGGCCTCTGACCACGCTTCGATGCCGGGGTTGAGGTACTGCCCCTCTCCGTAGAGGTTCGCCCACCAGTCGAAGACGGTCTTCGAGGCCTCACTCTCGAAGTGGGCCTCGGTCGCGCGACCGGTCCGACCGTTCTCGTTGTTCACGAGCGTCTGGTTCTGCTCTGCGAGCCACTGTTCGACGAACCACGAGTGGTTCGGCCACGTCGTTCCCGTGTCGACTGCGCCCGCGTCCGTGAGTTCCGTCGAGGCGTCCAACACGCCTTGGAAGGTCGTCGGTGGGGCCTCGGGGTCGAGGCCGGCGCTCTCGAAGGCGTCTTTGTTGTAGTAGAAGATGGCGTTCGAGGAGTTGAACGGCATCGAGTGGAGCGTGCCGTCGATGCGGTAGTAGTTCAGCACGGAGTCGAGGTAGTTGTCGAAGTTCACCCGGTCTTCCGGGATGATGTCCTCGACTGGCGCGAAGACGCCGCTGTCGATGGCGAGTTGCGTCCCGATTTCGAAAATCTGTGCGATGGCGGGTGGGTTCCCGGCCTGTACCGCTGACGTCGTGGCGTTCAGCGTCTCGCGGTAACTCCCCTTCTGGGTCGCTTCGACCCGGATGCCGTCCGCCTGCTGTTCGAACTCGCTCGCCAGCGAGTCGATGAGTTTGCCGATGTCCCCGCCCATCGCGTGCCAGAACTTGATGGTCGTCGTTTCCGTCCCGGACGACCCGGTTGTCTCACCGGCCGTCGTCGTCTCGGCCGGGTCGCCTCCCGTGCCCTCGTCCGGTGACTGCCCTCCGTCCTGTCCACCCGTGCATCCTGCCAGCCCCGCGATTCCGGCGGCACCGACGGTCTTGACGAACCTGCGTCGCGTGTTTCGTGTCATTCGACACCGGCCGGTTATCGGCTCTAAATTTAATTCTTTTGAACATATAACTAAATTAAACTTTTGTGTTCACAATAGTATCACGTAGCCGTTCATAGCGGGCGACGGTCCGGTCGCGGTCCCCGTCGTCGACTCTGTCGCCCTCCGATTCGGCCGACCTCAGTCGTTTCTCGCTTCCCGACGCTTGACCGCGTCCACGTCGAAGTCGTTGACCGCGCGGTTCGGTTCGAGGCCCGCCCGCTCGACCACTTCGATGTCGGCCGCCGGCGACTGCCCGTCGGTCGTCAGGTAGTCGCCGGTGAGGATGCCGTCCGCACCGGCCTCGAACGGGAGGTGTTGCTCGTCGGGCGCGAGATTCACTTCCCGCCCGCCGGTCAGCCGGACGCGCGCGTCGGGGTGGAGCAGTCGATAGACTGCGACGGTCTTGACGAGTTCCGTCGTCGTGATGTCGGCGTGGTCGGCGTCGCCGAGCGGCGTGCCAGGGACGGGGTTGAGCACGTTCACCGGGAGCGACTCGACGCCGATTTTCTGGAGTTCGATAGCGGCGTCGACGCGGTCCGCCGGCGTCTCACCCATCCCGAGGATGACGCCGGCACAGAGGTCCATCCCCGCGTCTTTCGCCCGTCGGAGCGTCACCAGTCGGTCCTCGAAGTCGTGGGTTCCGACCACCTCGTCGAAGTACCGCGGCGAGGTCTCGATGTTGTGGTTGTAGTGGTTCACGCCCTCGTCGGCGAGTATTCGCGCCTCCTCCTCGGTGAGCAGTCCGAGCGAGGCGTCGATTTCGACGTTCGTCTCGTCGCGGACGAGTCGAATCGCCGCCAGCACCTCCGCCCACTCGTCGGGCCGGCGCTCCTTCGAGACGCCTTTCTCGGCGACGACGATGCCGAACCGCTGTGCGCCGTCGCGCTCGGCGCGCCGGGCGGCCTCTAACACCGCCTCCGGCCCGAGAAAGCCGTGCGTCTCTACGCCGGTGTCGAAATGCGCCGACTGCGCGCAGAACCCGCAGTCCTCGGCGCAGTTTCCGGCTTTCGCGTTGACGATGGAACAGGCGTCCACGGTCCCGTCGGAGCGGACCGAGCGGACGTAGTCGGCCCCCGCCGCGAGGGGCTCGACCGGCTGCGCGATGAGTGCTACCCCGTCGGTCCGGTCGAGTTCCTCGCCGCCGAGCACCCGCCGCACCGCGTCGTCGACAGTCGGGTTTCCAGTCTCGTAAACCATACTTCATTTCTAAGTTGACGAGTTCAAAAACCCGTTGCCTCGTCGACATTCGCCCCTCTGACCACCGACTCCCCGACAAGGGTCCTGCTCTGCTGGCATCACAACACTATTCGAGCTACTGACGAAACTCGTAGCCAGTTCTATGGCTTTCTCGGACCCCGATGTCTCCGACTTGGTCGACTCGCTCTCCCTCGACGAGAAGTGCTCGCTCGTGCGCGGGGCGGCCGACCCCGAAAGGACGGCGACCGGCTACGTGCCCGGCGTCCCCCGACTCGACATCCCCGAACTTCGCCTCGCCGACGGGCCGCTCGGGATTCGCATCCCCGGCCGCTCGTCGACCGCCTTTCCGGCCTCAATTGCCGTGGCGGCGACGTTCGACCCCGAACTCGCGCGGCGACAGGGCGTCGCGATGGCCCGCGAGGCCAAAGCCAGCGGCCAGCACGCGGTCCTCGGCCCCGGGCTGAACCTCATTCGCGTCCCCAACTGCGGGCGTAACTTCGAGTACTACGCCGAGGACCCGGTCGTGACGGCCGACTTCGCCGCCGCGGTCGTGGAGGGCCTCCAGTCCGAGGACGTCCTCGCCACGCCGAAGCACTACGTCGCCAACAACCAGGAGACGAAGCGACTCATCGTCAGCGCCGAAGTCGGCGAGCGGGCGCTCCGAGAGCTCTATCTCCCCGGGTTCGAGGCGGCCGTCGAGGCGGGCGCGGGGTCGGTCATGACCGCGTACAACCGCGTCAACGGAACCCACATGAGCGACCACCGGCGGCTCGTCACCGAGGTGCTGAAAGACGAGTGGGGCTTCGACGGCTACGTCGTCTCCGACTGGTTCGGCACCGCGAGCGCCGTCGGTGCGGCCACCGCCGGCCTCGACCTCGAAATGCCGGGCATCTCGCTCGAAGCGCTCCACGAGGCGTTCGGGCTCGACCCCGACGCCGAGATGCTGGAGGAGGGCGACGACGAGAGCATCCCGGCCGGCGAGACGACGACGCCCAGGTTCGCGACCGAACTGAAATCCGCGGTCGAGTCCGGCTCGGTCCCGGCCGACCGCCTCGACGACATGGTCGCGCGAATTCTCGGGCAGATGGACCGCATCGGCCTCCTCGACGGCGACTGGGGCGGCGGCGCGCTCGATACGCCCGAACACCGCGACCTCGCCGAGACGCTCGCCGCCCGCGGCACCGTTCTCCTGAAGAACGACGACGGGGCGCTCCCGCTCTCTGACGACGCCGACGTCGCGCTCGTCGGCCCCGGCGTCTCGGAGGCGATGCTCGGCGGCGGCGGCTCCTCCGAAGTCACCCCCGCCCGCGAGGTCTCGGCGCTCGCGGGTATCCGCGCCCGAACCGACGGCTCGGTCGCGTTCGAACCCGGCGTCGAGCGCGTCGTCACGCCTTCGTTCTTTGACGACGAGAGCGCGGACGCCGCGGGTGGCGCCGACGACTTCCCTGGCGGAAAGACGCCCGACATCGACGCGGCAGCCGACTGCGCCCGCGAGGCCGATGTCGCGGTCGTCGTCGTCAGGGACGCGACCACGGAGGGCGCGGACCGCGAGACGCTCCGGCTTCCCGGCGAACAGGACGAACTCGTCGCGGCCGTCGCCGACGCCGCCGACCGGACAGTCGTCGTCGTCCAGTCCGGCGGCCCGGTCGAACTGCCGTGGCGCGACTCGGTCGACGCTATCGTCGAGTCGTGGTACCCCGGACAGGCAGACGGTGACGCGCTCGCGTCGATCCTCTACGGCGACGCCGACCCCTCGGGTCGCCTCCCGGTCACGTTCGCGCCCGAGGAGTCGTACCCCACGGCGTCTGATGAGCGATTCCCGGGCGTCGCCGACGAGGCGCAGTACGACGAGGGCGTCTTCGTCGGCTACCGGCACTTCGACGCCGCCGACGCGGACGACGAACCGACCTACCCCTTCGGACACGGCCTCTCGTATGCGACCTTCGAGTACGGCGACGCGGAGGTGCGCGGCGACGACGTGGTCGCGGTCGCGGTGACGAACGCGTCCGACCGCGACGGGAGAGAAGTCGTGCAGGCGTACGTCCGCCCGCCGGCCGTCGCGGGCGTCGAGCGCCCGACGCGAGAACTCGCCGGCTACGCGGCCGTCGAAGTCGCCGCGGGCGCGACCGAGACGGTCGAACTCTCGCTGTCCGAGCACGCGTTCCGCAGATACGACGACTCCGAGGGGTGGACCGTCGACGCGGGTGACTACGTCGTCGAGATCGGTCGCTCGTCCCGCGACATTCGGGCAGAGACGACGGTGTCGCGGTAGGCCGTCGAACGAGCTATTCGGAGCGCTCCAACTGTTCGCGCCGCCGTTCGAACTCGTCGTCCGAGAGTTCGCCCCGCGCGTAGCGGGTTCGGAGGACCGACAGCGGCCGTTCGTCGGGATCGGTCTCCCGCCGCTTCCCGAGGGCGAAGACGAGGTACAGCGGAACCGCGAGCAGTAGCCCCATCCAGAGGAGTCCCCAGAGGCCCATCCCGCCGCCGAAGAGCCCCCAGCCACCGCTCATCATGCCACCGCCGTATCCGCCGCCCATGGCGGCGGCCGTGCCGGTCGCCGCGACCAGTAGCGGGACCGCAAGCATCGCGAGTCGGCGAGCAGTACGTCCGAGGTAGGTGTCACGTTGTGTCATTGGTTCGAATCGGTAGGTTGCGGTGTTCTATCGAGGCGATTCATCCGGACAGGTCCGTCAGCAGTGGCCCTGCCCGTACATTCCGCCGTCGTGGTCGCCGTCAGCCATGTCCCGGGCCATCTCGTCGACGGTCACGCCCATGTGCGACTCCATCCATTCGACGCTCCCCGGCCCCATGTGTTCGGTCATCTGCGACTCCATCCACGCCGCCCACTCGGCGGCGGTTCCACCGGTCGGGGCCGCGTCGTCGACAGCCGTTTCGTCGCCGTGTGCGCTGACCGCGGGCGCGGCGACCGCGAGTCCGACGATTGCGAGCGCCGCGAGCAGCCAGCGGCCGAGTTTGACGTTGGTCATTGTGTTTCTCCTCGGTTGGTCGTAGGACCGCTCCGGAGTTATCGGACTGGGTGTGAACACAGCTCTGAGAACGTCCAAGAACGTTTATACGGGGTTCTAATCGTTTTTCAGAAACGGGACCGTTCATCAGCGCCGAATTCGCCGGTGTCGGGCCTTTCCGCGTACTCTCACCCACCGGTTCGGGCAACCCGCGAGCGAGGAGACGCCACGGCAGTCGGCTACGGCGCTTGGTTCTGCTGTAACTCGTCACTCGGATAGATTCGATACGTTCGTCCCTGGCGCTCGCGGTACAGCAACCCGCGTTTTTCGAGGGCGCTCACCGTCTGGCTCACCTTGCTCTTCGAGAAGTCCGAGCGGTCCCGGAGTTCTATCTGCGTGATCCCGGGCGAGGTGAGAACCGGTTCGAGCACCCGACGCTCGTCCTCCGGGAGGAAGTCCAACACGCGAGTCCGCGGGTGTGACGCCGAGGGACTCGTCTCCTCCGACTGACCGACTTCCGCCGGCGGTTCGGACCGTTCACGGTCGGTCGGATTTGGCGTCTGGCCCTGAACGCGCTCGCTCGCGTCCGCACCGTCTATCGCGTCTCGAACCGCGAGATACCCGCCACCGATGACGGTCGCGGCGAGGACTGTCCCGAGGACGTACCACAGCGGGTTCGTTCCGTGAACGGCCCCCATCGACGTTCCCATGTCCATCATCGACCCCATCTGCTCGAACGCCTGCTGTCGCTGGTACGCCTGCCAACTGAGCGCTCCGCCGATGAGAACGGTGCCAGCGACGAGCGCGCCGACGACCGCGTCGGCTCGTCGCCGATTCATCCACCCCACCTCGGTTTCCCGTGATGCTCGTTCATGCACGGTGATTGGAGCGACACCGGTGTACCAGTTGTGGTTGTTGCGTCCACTTCTGCGTGCGTCCGGTGGGGATCGGAACGACCCACGGCGTTTCGATTCCAAGATATCGGCCGCCTCAGAGCCGATGTTTCGAAGGGAAAATCCGCATAAGGCCGGGGAGCGTACGTTTCCGTGTACGTCGGCGGCTGTCACCGTCCGGGGATAGCCCGCTGACCGCAAACAGAGAGCCGAAGTCGCGTGATACGATGCGTTTCCCGCGTCTGCGTGAACCTAGACGGTTCGAGAACCGTATACCGTCGACGACTCCCTCACCGCTCTCCCCCTAATCCCCTTCGCCTGACCGCGCCGCGCTGTTTCAGGCTCCGGACAAGATGCGGGGACGGCACCACCCACCAACCCATGAGCACCCATCCAGACCACGACCACGACGCTTCGTCACACCACCATCGCCAGGCCCACACCGACCATTCGGGCCACGAGCAGATGTTTCGGCGGCGGTTCTGGGTGTCGCTCGCGCTGTCGTTGCCGGTCGTCTACTTCAGCGAGTTCGTCCAAGGTACCTTCGGCTACACCGCGCCGACGTTCCCCGGAAGCGTTTGGATTACGCCCGTCCTCTCTATCGTCGTCTTCGCCTACGGCGGTGTGCCGTTCCTCTCGATGGCTCGGACCGAACTGGCGAACCGCGAACCGGGGATGATGATGCTCATTTCGCTGGCGATCACCGTCGCGTTCGGCTACTCGATTGCGAGCCTGTTCATCGAGGGGACGACGCCGTTTTTCTGGGAACTGGTCACGCTTATCGACATCATGCTCCTTGGCCACTGGATGGAGATGCGGTCGGTCCGGCAGGCTTCCGGGGCGCTCGACGAACTGGCCAAACTCATGCCCGACACCGCCGAGCGCGTCACCGAGAGCGGGGATACTGAGGAGGTTCCCGTCTCTGCACTGTCGGAGGGCGACGTCGTGCTCGTCCGGCCCGGCGCGTCGGTTCCCGCCGACGGCGAAGTCGCCGAGGGCGAGTCGTCGGTCGATGAGTCGATGATTACGGGCGAGTCTCGATCCGTCGATAAGAACCTCGGTTCGGAGGTCATCGCCGGCACGGTCAATCAGGACGGGAGCCTCCGCGTGAGGGTCACGAAGACGGGAGACGAGACGGCGCTGGCGGGAATCATGCGTCTGGTTGAAGACGCCCAGCAGTCAAAATCCCGCACGCAACTTCTCGCGGACCGCGCGGCCGGCTGGCTGTTCTACGCCGCGCTCGCCGCCGCGGGAGTCACGGCCGTCGCGTGGGTTCTCGCGGTCGGGTTCAGCGTTGGCGTCCTCGAACGCGTCGTGACAGTCCTCGTCATCGCGTGTCCGCACGCGCTCGGTCTGGCCGTCCCGCTCGTGGTCGCAATCAACACCTCGACGGCCGCCCGAAACGGGATGCTCATCCGCGACCGCATCGCCATGGAGGAGGCGCGGAACCTCGATACCGTCGTCTTCGACAAGACGGGCACGCTCACGAAGGGCGAACAGGGAGTCGTCGGCGTCGAGACCGCGGGCGAGTGGGACGAGACGCGGGCGTTCGAGGTCGCCGCGGGCGTCGAGGGCGACTCGGAGCACATGATCGCTCGCGCGATTCGGAACGCCGCCGCCGCCCGCGACGTTCGACGGGCCACGGTGTCGGAGTTCGAGAACCTCCGCGGACTCGGCGTCCGGGCGACCGTCGAGGGCGAGACGGTTCATCTCGGCGGCCCCAACCTGATAGATCGACTCGGTATCGAGTATCCCGACGAAATCGCGTCGTTCGCCGACGAGGCCGGCTCGAACGCCCAGACCGTCATCTACCTGATTCGGGACGAGTCGGAGGTCGTCGCGGCGTTCGCGCTCGCCGACGTCATCCGCGAGGAGAGCCGGCGGGCCATCGAGGCGCTGCACGCGATGGGAATCGAGGTCGCGATGCTGACCGGCGACTCCGAGGACGTCGCGCGCGCCGTCTCTGCGGAACTCGGCATCGACCAGTATTTCGCGGAGGTCCTGCCCGAGGAGAAAGACACCAAAATAGCGCGGCTCCAGTCCGAGGGGAAGCGGGTCGCGATGGTCGGCGACGGCGTCAACGACGCACCGGCGCTCGCGAGGGCGGATGTCGGCATCGCCATCGGCTCCGGCACCGACGTCGCCATCGAATCGGGCGACATCATCCTCGTTGACAACGACCCCGTAGACGTGGTTCGGCTCGTCAAGCTCTCGAAGGCGAGCTATCGAAAGATGCAGGAGAACCTCGTCTGGGCGACCGGCTACAACGTGTTCGCACTCCCGCTCGCCGCGGGCGTTCTCGCGCCGGTCGGTATCCTCCTGTCGCCGGCGGTCGGCGCTGTGTTCATGTCTCTGTCGACGATTATCGTCGCGGTCAACGCCCGTCGGCTCCGGGGTATCGACCTCTCGGCGTGACGATGCTAGTCGTTACGGCTACCTGCTCGCCGCCGATACCCCGCGAATTCCCCGTTGAGAGCGTTCTGGTTGGCCTGCCGAGACGCGTGACGAAACTCCACCGGTTCGTCGGACCCGTTCCGCTATGACCGTTTTTCCTTATCGACCCATTCCGCGCGCTTTCGCACGTAGGGTACACGTTCATTAGCCGCCACTGCGAGTCTCGATTGATATGTTTTCACGTACCAATACCTCGCGGACCGCCGCACCCTGGTCGTCGGCGCTCGTTTTCCTCGGAGGTCGCTGACGATGGCCACTCGGACAGACCCGTACAGACAGCTACGGTTCATCCTCGAAATTGGTGGACTCGTGACCGCCGGCTTCAGCCGCTGTGACCTCCCGTCGGCGACCTCGGCGGTCGTCGAGTACCGCGAGGGGGCCGACCCGCCGACGCCGCGGAAACTCCCCGGTCTGAACGAGTACGGGCCGCTCGTGCTCGAAGTTGGTGTGACCGACCGGTCGCTCGAACTGTCCGAGTGGCGGACGCTCGTCGAACAGGGCGAGATGGCCGAAGCCCGGCGTGACGCCGCAGTCGTGCTGTTGGACGCGACGGGCAACCCCGCCGCTCGCTGGGTCTTCCGCGAGGCGTGGCCCTCGAAGTACGACGCGCCCCGGTTGGACGCGATGGCCTCCGAAGTCGCCGTCGAGCGCCTCGTCGTCGTCCACGAGGGATTCGCACGAATCGCGGTCGAAACCGGTGACGACGAGGACGACGAGAGTGAGAACGACGGCGGTTCCACCCCAGCGCTCCCGGACCTCGACTTCCCGGTCGGTGAGGGACTGCCGCAGGGCATCGACGAATCACGACTGAAGGTGAGTCGCGCCGGCGATGAGGAGTCCGACGAGACGTGACTGCGGCCGAGTCCGACCCCTACGGCGCACACCGGTTTCGGGTCCGATGCGACGCGCTCTCGAAACTGGGGTTCTCTGAGGTTCGCGGGCTCTCGGTGGCGGTCGAGTCCGCGAACGGAGACGAGTCGCGGTCCGACTCGCCGCCGTCCGAGACCGACCGCCGCGACCGCTACGGCCGTCGCGGCCGCCGTGTGCGGAAGCGACCGGGTCCGCGACCGCGGCCACCCTCACCGTCCCGCCGAGAAGCCAGTTCGCCGCCGCTCGAACTCCGCCGGGGTGTCACCGACGACCAGTCGCTGTGGGCGTGGTTCCGGGCGTGGGTCGACGGCGAGGCGACCCCACAGGACGTTTGCATCTGCCTGCTCGACGCGACCGGCGAGCCGGTTCGCGGGTGGGTCTGCCGGGCGGCGACGCCGGTCAGGTGGACCGGGCCGCACCTCGTCGCCGACGCGGCCGCCGTGGCGACGGAGTCGCTCGAACTGACCCACGAAGGAATCGACGCCCTCACCGACCTCGACGAGTGCGCCGACTGAGTTCGGGCCCGCAGCGACGGCGTCTCACGGACCGAGGTCGTTCGGCCCCGCCGTCGTTCGCTCGTCGGACTCCAGCATCGCCTCGTGCTTGCCGCGGTAGTACAGCCACCCGAAGACGAGCAGCGTCAGGGGAAAGAACACGAGGGCGATGAGCGCCGCCGGCGGAAACAAGACGAACAGCGCGAACGTCTGCCACGAAACGAGCGTGTCGCGTGCCATAGCTAAAAATTGTGTCCGGTTGTCATGTGTTTTCGGGCGCGCCTGCGGTCGTGGACAAGCGGGTCTCGGTCGGTTCCATTGGTCGTCGTCGGCCGAAACGAGTGCGGTATTTTCACCACCTTTTATTTGGTTTGACGCGAAGTAGGGGGAAGTGACTGATATCTCAGATTCTCTTCGGCTCCTTTTCGAGACTTCGGTCGAGCGAGACGGTGACCGTTACGTGGTGTCGATTCCGAGCGAACTCGTCGAGAGCGGGTCGATTTCGACGGAGGAACTGTACCGCGTCGCGCTGTTGACGAGTCCGGGCACCGCGTCGACGACCGAGGCTTCGGCCGAACCGACGGCAGCGAAGACGACCGACGGCCGCGGCATCAGTTCGGGCGACGAGCGGGAACCGGAGGCTCCGGCGTCGGATTCCCACGAGGCGCGTTCACAGCCGCGACAACCGCCCGTCGCGGAAGGCGACGTCCGAGCCGTCATCATCGACACGCTCGGCGACCAGGGCGACGGCATCGCGAAGGTCGAACGCGGCTTCGTCATCATCGTCCCCGGCACGGAGCCCGGCGACCGCGTCGAGGTCGAAGTCACCGACGTGAAACAGACCGTCGCGTTCGCGGAACCGGTCGACGGCGCGGGCGTCAACTGACCCGTCGAGACCGACCGCGGCTTTCGTTCCTCGGCGTTGGTATATTCCAAACAGGGTCACATTAGGTTCGGAGCCGTAGCCGTCGATACCACCATATGTCCGAACGAACGCTCCGTCACGCCTCTTCTCCACGTGACGACACCCGAACCGAGTCCCCCCGAGCCGACCGCCCGGTGTTCGAATCGAGCGGCGACGCCGCCGCCCACGGCGGCCCAGACGCGCAGGCGCAGCCGACGCCCGCGAACCAATGGCGTCCGACCGTCCGACAGGGAATCGCGCTGTGGGCGCTCATCACGGTCGGCTGGGCAGTCGTCCCCGCCGACCACCCGCTACAGATTGCCGTCGCCGTCAGCGGCGTGTACGCCTCGCTTCTCCTGCCGACAGCGCTCTACTTCGACTTCCGAGAGCAACGGTCCGAATCGAACGCCGCTGTCCTCCGCGAGACTGCGTGCGAACTCGTCGAACGCGTTCGCGGTGCTCTGCCGGGACGCGGCGGTGCGACTCGCTCACCGTGTACGTGCAATCGCTGACGCGTTCGAGAGCGCTACCGCGTCCTCGCGGTCGAACCCGAACGGACTGAACAGCCCGAGCGCGCCGGCTGAAAACGAACCGAACCGAAGAGAAAAGCGGCTTTTAGCGTCGGAGTCCCGAGTTAGGCGGTCGTCCCGACGGCTCTCTCGCCCGACTTCTGCGTCGCTTCGAGGAGTTCGCGGTAGCGGTTCCTGATGGTCACTTCGCTGATGTCGGTCACCTCGCTCACCTCGGACTGCGTCAGCTCCTCGTCGGCGAGGAGCGCGCCAGCGTAGATGGCCGCCGCCGCGAGGCCGACCGGGCTCTTGCCGCTGTGGATGCCCTGTCGCTTCGCGTTGTCGAGGAGCGACCGAGCGCGGCGCTCCACGTCGTCGGTCACATCGAGTTCGGAGACGAACCGTGGGAGGTACTGCGCCGGGTCCGCCGGCTTCATGTCGAGTCCCAGTTCGCGGGAGACGTAGCGATACGTTCGCGTGAGCTCCATCTTGTCGACGCGGGAGACACGCCGGACCTCGTCGAGCGAGCGCGGAACGCCGGCCTGCCGGGCCGACGCGTACAGCGCCGCCGTGGCGACGCCCTCGATGGAACGGCCGGGG
>NZ_JAMYJY010000264.1:0-216 GCF_024136985.1 Haloferax sp. AB510 | reverse complement strand
CAGCGCCAGAAGATGCAGCGGCTCCGCACGTGGAACGAGCGGTTCCGCACCCGCGACTCCAAGGAGCGCAACCTCAAGCAGGCGCTCGGCGAAATCGACCGCATGGCCTCCGCGCTCGGCCTCCCGGACAACGTCCGCGAGACCGCCTCGGTCATCTACCGCCGCGCGCTCAACGACGACCTGCTCCCCGGCCGTTCCATCGAGGGCGTCGCCACG
>NZ_JAMYJY010000263.1:0-243 GCF_024136985.1 Haloferax sp. AB510 | reverse complement strand
AGGCCGAGTTCGCTGGCGAACCGCGGGACGTACTGCTCGGGGTCGGCGGGCTTGACCTCAAGCGAGAGTTCGCGCGCGATGTAGCGGTAGGTGCGGGCGACTTCACTCTTCTCGACGCGCGAGACCTCCGCGATTTCGTCGAGCGAGCGCGGGACGCCGGCCATGCGGGCGGCGGCGTAGGTACACGACGTGGCGACGCCCTCGATGGAACGGCCGGGGAGCAGGTCGTCGTTGAGCGCGCGG
>NZ_JAMYJY010000262.1:0-270 GCF_024136985.1 Haloferax sp. AB510 | reverse complement strand
TCGTCACCTGCGACGGCTACTACCGCCGCGGCGACCCGCTCGACCACCTCGACAAAACCAACGAGGGACTCGACAGCGTCGACCACGGTGTGGACGCGACGGTCGTCGTCGACCGCCTCGGCGACGACGGCTTCGGTCACGACCTGAAGGGTAACCAGCACGACTGGGACGAACTCCTCGACGAACAGCGCGGCGAGCGCGTCGACCCCGTCGAACGCGACGCCGAAGACATGCTGTTCCTGATGTACACCTCGGGGACCACCGGCCAGC
>NZ_JAMYJY010000261.1:0-274 GCF_024136985.1 Haloferax sp. AB510 | reverse complement strand
CAACCAAGACCATTCGCCATTGATTTTGACAGCGGTCTCGTCGACCGCAACCCGCCTCGGCGTCGCCTTCGGCGGGTCTGAAACGCTGTCAGACAGTCGATGTACCCACTGAAAAGCTGCTTGAAACGAGCGTTCCAGGCCGAGTAGCTGAAGGATCGCCTCTGTCTCTCTGAGTGAAAGACCGGCAGCATGGAGCCGGACGGCGAACGCCCTGACGGGCGTCCCCAGAAACCTCTGGTTTCTGGTGTGCGAACGAGACGCAAAGCGTCTCGTC
>NZ_JAMYJY010000260.1:0-286 GCF_024136985.1 Haloferax sp. AB510 | reverse complement strand
ATGAAACCCGGGTCGGCCGGGCCGCCGCTGCCGGGTATCGACGCCCAAATCGTCGACACCAACGGCGACGAAGTGGAACCCGGTCGCGCGGGCTATCTCACGGTGAACAAGCCGTGGCCGGGGATGCTCCGGACGCTCTACAAGAACGACGAGCGCTACATCTCCGAGTACTGGGAGGAGTACTCCGACACCGACAGCGACGACCCCGACGACTGGGTGTACTTCCCCGAGGACGGCGCGAAAGTGGACGACGACGGCTATATCACCGTACTCGGGCGCGTTGACG
>NZ_JAMYJY010000259.1:0-291 GCF_024136985.1 Haloferax sp. AB510 | reverse complement strand
GAATGTACGCGGAGACGGATTTCCTGCTGGCACTCATCAAGGGCGAAGACTGGCTCGGCGATGCCGCAGAGACGGTCTACCGAGACCATCGGGACGAACTGTGGACGTCGCAGTTCACGCTCATCGAACTCCTCATGGTCGCGTACCGAGAAGAGCGGGACACGGAACGGGTCATCACGAACGTGGCCGCACTGTTAGAAGTTCGGGGCGACGTTGATACGGTCCTCACGGCCGCAACCTACGTCGAAGACCACGGGTTCACGCCCTTCGACGCGCTCCATCTCGTCGAAT
>NZ_JAMYJY010000025.1:0-39433 GCF_024136985.1 Haloferax sp. AB510 | reverse complement strand
GACCCGGAGCCGCCGACGTCCGACGACGACGGCACCGAGACGACCGACGAGCCGTCCACGGGCCCCTCCGAGTCACAGTCCCCGGAGCCAGCCGGGACAGAGGCGGCGGCAGCGACGGACCGGCCCGCGTCCGACGAGCCGGCCTCACCGATGTCCGAGGGGCCCGTCGTCGCCGACGCCCCGCAGAAGAACGGAGAAGCGCCGTCTCCGGACCCGCTCGCGGAGGACGGTGCGACCGGCGACGACGTGTTCTCCGCCGAGGCACAGTGGCGAAACGCCCGGTCGATACCCTCCTTGGACCCCCGCGACGCAGCGGGCGAGTCGGTGGATGACCGCCCCGGAACGCCTCGAAGCCATCAGGGCAACACGACGCAGGCGACGCATCACCGCCCGTCCCGGGGCGGGGCGGGCGGCGAGGGGCGACCGTCGCCGAGAGACCAGTCGAACCAGCAACAGTCCCAGCCGACCGGGCAGACGCCCGACGAGCCCGACGTCGACCCGGCGGAAGCCGAGTCGCTGAAAGAACGAGTTGAGTCGCTGGCATCCGAGCGCGACCGGCTCGAGTCCGAGCGCGACGCCCTCCGCGAGGAGCGGGACGAACACCGCTCGCGCGCCGAGGAGCTCGAAGACCGCGTCGCCGAACTCGAATCCGAGGTCGACCGGCTCCGCGACCGGTTCGACGAGGCGGGCGTCCGGTCGACCGACCGGTCCATGTCGGCCGACGAGGCGCTCCGCGGGACGAACCTCTTCGTCCGCTACGCCCAGAAAGGGCAGGCGACGCTGGAGAAGGCCCACGACGGGCAGGCCTCCCGTGAGGAGGTCATCGAGAACCTCCGGCTGGAACACCACACCACGTTCGACACGGAGGGGCTGGGCATCGACGGCCAGCCATACGAGGCGTTCCTTCACGAGACGCCCGAGTACGGCTTCGCCAAGTGGGTCGTCACCGACCTGCTCTACGAAATCGGCGAGACGGGCAACCGGTCGAGCCTCGCCGGCGTCTTCGACTCTATTCCGAAGGCCGACCGCATCGAACTGTACGGGAGCGTCTCGGTGCCCATCGGCGACGATGAAAGCGAGTCGCGGCAGTTCGACGTCATCGTCCGCGACCAGATGGGCGAGCCGCTGTTCGTGGCGAACCTGAACGACTCGCGGGACCCGGCGACCCAGCCGATGGTCACCCAACTCATCAAGGACTCGAAGGCCGTCGCCGACGCGAAAGAGACGCTCGGCTCGGCGTTCGTGGTTACGAGGAGTTTCTTCGAGCCGGAGGCGCTCGAAGCCGCCACGGCCGAGACCGGCGGCGGCCTCCTGAGCCGGTCGAAGCGCAAGAGCTTCGTGAAACTCTCGCGGAAGCAGGGCTACCACCTCTGTCTGGTGGAGGCCCGCGGTGGCGAGTTCCACCTGAACGTCCCCGACCTCTGAGTCGGCGACGCCTCGCGTCGGGCGGCGCCGTCGCTGCGCTGTCGCTTGTTACTTTGCGTTCCGCCCCGACGGTCGCGCGGAGCGCCGCGGCTGTCGGGGTTACTGAACGATAGTGAAACGACCGCGGCGCTCGGAGCGCGTCCGCGGCGAGTGTCCGTGGTGTCGCGTCGGCACCATCCGGTACCAACCGCATCGAAGCACGGCTAACGCGGTCGGTCCGATGTCGTGCCCGGAAAGACTCGTCGGACGAAACAGGATAGAACGACCGCGTGCGCCTGAAGTGTGGTTAGTTCTCGATTTCGGCCGCTTCCTCGATCTTCATCGATTCGAGCTTGCCGACGATTTCGTCGAGCTTGTCGTCGAGTTCGTCGACGAACTCCTGGGTGCGCTCGGTGGTGATTGCGCCCTGGCTGGAGGGTTCGATGAGGTTCTCTTCTTCGAGAACGCGGAGGGAGTAGCGGACCTTGTGGTGCGGGTAGCCTGTCTCGTTGGACATCTTCACGATGCCGATTGGCTCACTTTCGATGACCATCTTCAGGACCTGGAGATGGCGCTCCAACATATCGACTTCCTTCTCAAGTCGGTCTATCATGCCATTTGTTAACTCTTCTTGGGAGGCTTTAAGCCTTGCCCTCCGGGTCGGCGAATAATGAGATAACGCGACCTTAACGAGGGCACTAATTAACCGTTGTGTTATCCGTCGCCACGCTAATGCGTGTTCATGGCGTATTCTTCGGCAACGATTCGGTAATTAGGCACAAACATGTATTGCTCGTCGGCCGCGACCGTAATCTGTTTAGTGCGGCGCGGGGAACGGCCGACGTATGACTGTTACCATCGTCGGTTCGCAACTCGGCGACGAGGGCAAAGGCGCGCTCGTCGACCTGTGGGGCGGCGACGCTGACATCGTCGTCCGCTATCAGGGCGGCGACAACGCCGGCCACACCGTCGTCGAAGACGGCGAGGAGTACAAGCTTTCGCTCGTCCCGAGCGGGGCCGTCCGCGACAAGGTCGGCATCCTCGGAAACGGCTGCGTCATCAACCCCCGGACGCTGTTCTCCGAGATCGACGACCTCCGCGAGCGCGGCCTCGAACCCGACGTGCGCCTCGCCAAGCGCGCGCACGTCATCATGCCGTACCACCGCCGCCTCGACAACATCGAAGAGGAGGCGAAGGCCGACTCGGACCTCACCGTCGGCACGACCGGTCGCGGCATCGGCCCCACCTACGAGGACAAGGCGGGTCGCCGCGGCATCCGCGTCGGCGACCTGCTCGACCCCGACGTGCTCCGCCAGCGGCTGGAGTACGTGGTTCCCAAGAAGAAGGCGCTCATCGAGGACGTGTACGGCCTCGAAGCCGGCGAGGAGTGCGACGTCGAAGCGCTCGTCGAGGAGTACACCGAAATCGGTCGCCGCCTCCGCGAGGACGACATGGCCGTCAACTGCGGCGACTTCCTCGCCGAGCGCCGCGAGGCCGGCGACAACGTGATGTTCGAGGGCGCACAGGGCACCCTCATCGACATCGACCACGGGAGCTACCCGTACGTGACCTCCTCGAACCCGACCGCGGGCGGCGCGGCCACCGGCACCGGCGTCGGCCCGACCGTCGTCGGACAGGGTGAGGTCGTCGGCATCGTCAAGTCGTATCTCTCCCGCGTCGGCGAGGGGCCGATGCCGACCGAACTGAAAGACGACGAGCGCGAGGAGGAACTCGCGGACTTCATCCGCGAGAAGGGCGGCGAGTTCGGCACCGTCACCGGTCGCCCGCGCCGCATCGGCTGGCTCGACATGCCGATGCTCCGCCACGCCGCCCGCGTCAGCGGCTTCACCGGCATCGCCGTCAACCACCTCGACGTGCTCGCCGGCCTCGACGAGGTCAAGGTCGGCCACGCCTACGAACTTGAGGGCGAAGAACGCCTGACGATGCCCGCGACGACCGAGCGCTGGGGCGAGTGCGAACCCGTCCTCAAGGAGTTCGACACGTGGCCGGAAGTGGACTGGGCGGCCGTCGCCGAGGAGGGCTACGACGCCATCCCGGACGCCGCGCAGGACTACCTCGAATACCTCTCGGACGAACTCGACGTGCCGATTTACGCCGTCGGCGTCGGTCCGGGCCGCGAGCAGACCGTCCACATCGAAAACCCGTTCGACAACTGAGCGCCGAGCGGTCGGCCGACCGATGACGGCCCGCCGCCGTCCGCCGACCACCGCCGCGACGGAGCCGAACCCGTACGCTTTTACTTCGCGCAATCCACCGTCACGACAATGAAAGAATCCCTGATGGACATCCTCTGTGACCCCCTCGACAAGAGCGAACTCGAGCTGGAAGTCGACGAGCGCGACGGCGACGAAATCCTCGAGGGGCGGCTCATCGGTACGGTCACCGGCGAGGTGTACCCCATCGAGGACGGCATCCCGAACCTCCTGCCGCCGGACATGCGCGACGACTGAGGCGCGGCACCGCACCGCATCGGACCTGAACGTTTTTCTATTCTCGTATCGACGGTGAAGCCGTGTCGAACGCGCCGCTCACCGTCACGCTGAACGACGAGCGCCCCCACGACCTCTCGGTAGCGCCGTCGTTCTCAACGAACGGCCCGTTCTCGGTCGAACTCGTGAACAACGGACAGGCGGTGCACGTCCACCTCCACATCGACGACGAACTCTCGCGTGCGGCGAGCCTGTCCGAAGGAAACCACTTCGTCGACGGCGGCCAGACCAAGACCGTCGAGGTGTTCGTCACCCCGCCGCCCGAACCCACCTCGGGGAAGCTCAAAATAGTCTCCGGCCACGGCACGGAGAGAGGTACGTCGACGTGACCGTCGAACCCGGCGAGGGCGGCAAACCGCCGGTCGACGTGGACGAGACGCTCTCGAAGCCCAAGCAACCCGACCCCGAGCCGAGCGTGACCGAGAGCATCGCGGACGTGTTCCCAAGCGTCGACCCGCGGGCCGCCCCGCTTTTCGGCCTCGCGCTCGTCGCCGCTGCGCTCCTCGCGGTGGCGGTCGCCTCGGTGTTCGAGAGCTTCGCCATCACCCTCGGTGCCGGCGTCGTCGTCGGCGGCGTCCTCGCGGCGCTGGTGCTGACGATGCGGTGATGGCGTCCGAAAACGGAACGCAGAGCGCTCGCGGCGCGACCTACTCGTCGTCGGGCGCGTCGGTCGGAACGCCACCGAGGTTGCCCTCGTCGTCGAATAACTTCGCGCGCAGGAACCGCGCCCGGTAGCGGTTCGCGCCCTCGTACACGTCGGCCTCGCGGATGTCGTCGGTGCGGTCGTCCGCGACGGCCTCGATGACGTCTTCGACCTGTTCCTTCTCGGAGGGCGTGAGTTCGAACTCGTACGTTTGGGTCTCTTCACCCTCCAGTCGCGTCCACTTGCGGGACGCCGCGATGACGACGGAACACGGCTCGCGGCACGGGAACGCGCCGTCGCCGCCGTCCACGTCGAGGTCGGTCTCGTCGTCGTACTGCCACTCGCGGCGCTTGACGCACTGGCTGTCGTCGCAACAGGCCTCGGCGACCCAGTTGACGTGCTCGTGGCCGTCACCGCGGTTCCACGTCTTCACGACGCTGTACATCCCGGTCTGGCGGCCGATGGCGTCCTTCCAGTGGGCCACGTCGAGTTCACCCCGGCGCTCGCGGTACCAGTTCGGCACCGACGCGGGGTAGAACGTCTCGACGGTCTCGACGAGGTCGCGAGCGTCGAGGTCGGGGAACACCCAGCCGCCGGCGAGGTTGTTACCGGTCTTCAGCGGGCGGTACCGCCCTTTCTCATCGTAGGTCGCTAACTGGCGGGCCGCGAGCGGTTCGCGGTAGGGGTCGAGGTCGTCGGCGTCGACGTCGGCCTCGTCGGCGTGGCGGAGTTCGTAGGAGCGCTCGCCGTGGTCGTCGACGGTAACCGTGACGAGCAGTTGGCCCCATTCGCGGCTGACCCCGTCTCGGAGGTCGTCGTAGCGCTCGGGGACCGAGGCGGCGTCGCCGTCGTGGTTGCCGTCGTCTCCGAATCCATCGTTGTCGCCGTCGTCTCCGTCCCCACCGTCGTCGCCTCCCGAATCGACTGGTGCTCCCTCGACCCAGCGGAGGAACGCCCGCCGCTGGGGGCTGGACTCGCCGACGACTTCGGACCAGAAGTACCAGTTCGTCGCGTAGTCGTCGTAGTCTGTGAGGGCCTCGCGGAGGCCGCCTTCCGTGAGTCCTTTCAGCGTCGATTCGGGCGTTTCGAGGCGGAAGCCGTCGTCGCCGTGGACGACGGAGAGTCCGTCGAGAGAGATTCCGTCGCCGGTTGCTGCGGCGTCGACGAGGGCGTCGAGGTGGTGCCCCATCAGTTCGCCTCCTGCGGCGTCTTCCGAGTGCGTTCACGCACGACTTCGAGGCTGTTACCGATGTCGGCGCCCGCGTCGGCGGCGCGTTCGAGCACCACGTCGGCCATGAGTCCCTCGGTTCCGACCGCGCCGGCGTACCAGATGCGGTGGCCCTCGACCTCGGCGGGCACGTCGTAGCCCGTGCGGTAGTCGTCGGTCAGACCCATGTCCTCCGGGATGTCCTCTTGGGTGTGGAAGCCGTCGGCGATAAACAGCGGGACGACGACCACGTCCTCGGAGTCGAAGTAGTCCGTCACGTCGTCCACTTCGGGTTCCTCGTCCATGTAGAGCGCCTGTACCTCGTCGAAGCGGTCCATCTCCCGGATGCGGTCGGCGTGGTACTCGATGGCCTTCGCGGAGTTCTCGTTGCGCTCGGTCCCGTGGCCGACGACGGCGAGGCCGAAGCCCTCGCCGACGTTCGGGTCGCCGGTAACCGTCTCAGCGCGGCGGACCAACACGTCGGTCATCGCCGCGTGGGTTCCGACCGGCCCGCAGTAGTGAATCGTCTTCTCGGGCACGTCCGTCGCGGTGAGCGTGACGTGCGACGCCGACAGGCCGTCGGAGTCCCAGTCGGCCACGTCCCACCCTTCGAGGCGGAGTTCGCGCGGGATGACCTGCTCCGTGAAGTAGCCCTCGCTGATGAAAAGCGGGACGACGTACACCTCGTCGGCCTCGACGGTCCGGAGCACCTCGCGAATCGACGGCTCTTCCTTCCAGAAGCCGGTTCGCACCTCGTCGAACGCGCCCACCTCGCGGACCGTGTCCGCGTGGTCGTAGGTGGGGGCGCTCGAATCCGGGTTCAGGTGCGACCCGTGCGCCACGATGACCAGGGCTTGCATGTCCGGGGGTTACGAGGCGACTGTCTTATGAACTTCGCATCGAAGAAAGGAATCTTCGGATTCGGACAACTCGCGTTCGCCACTCGTTCAAGGAATACGACGCGGCACGCGGAGAGTCGCGACCCGGGGACGACCGCGACAGCGCCCGGCGAGCGGCGCTTTTTTGCGCGCGCCCGACGACCCGGCAGACATGTCCCTCGCCGCCGACGCGCGCGACGCAGTCCGCGACGACCGTACCTCCTCGCCGCGCTCCGCGCGGGCGTCGTCAACTACGCCGCCGCCGCGGCCGAACTCGACCTCGGCGACGACGAGGCGGTCGCGGCCGCGCTCCGCCGGTTCGCCGACGACCTCCCGCCGCTCGAAGCCGACCCCCGAGACGCCAGCGTGACGATGCGAAGCGGCGTCGGCCTCGTCGGCGAGGATGTCGAGGAGACCGACGAGGACCCCGTGCTCTCGGTCGCCGGCGTCGACCTCGCGAGCGGCGGTCCCCTCACGGCTATCATCGCTGAGGGCGAGGTGGACCCGACCGTTCTCACCGCCGTCCTCTCCCGACTCGACGCCGAGTCGGTCGTCGTCGACGCCGCGGGCGTCGCGGGCGACACGCTCGCCGTGGTCGTGCCGCGTCGACAGGGGGCCGCCGCCCTCCGCGTCGTCGAAGCGGCCGTCAGCGATTTATACGCCTGATTTTCGGATATCACGGTTGATAGCCGGCGGCCGGCGCTTATTACGTCGGAGCCGGTGAGTACGTCAATGGTTTCGCCCAGCCCCCGCGACGACGACGGCAACATCTCGCTTTCATCCACGGAACTCCTCGCCGAACTCGACCTCGACGCCGACGAGTTGGGCTGGCGGCAGTCGTTCGTCGGCTTCGACGACGAGGACGCCGCGCGTCTCGCGGACCTCCGGGGCGTCGTCGAGGCCCGTGACGAGGCACTCGTCGACGGCTTCGTCGAGCCGATTCTCGCCAACGAGCGGACGACGGACGTCATCGACCGCTCGAAGACCGACCTCGACGGCCTCCGCGCGGTCGTCTCCGGCTACTACCGCTCGTTCACCGACGGGAACTACGACCAGAACCACTACGCGGCGCGCACGCGAATCGGCCTACTCCACGACAAACTCGACATGCCGCTGCACTACTTCGGCGGGATGTTCGCCAACGTCACCGGCATCTTCGCGGACGAACTCCGCGGACGCGCCATCGACGACGCCACCGAGCCGCTGTCGGGCGAAGACGCCGACCGCGTCGAACGCGTCGTCGACGAGGCGTTCGCTGACATGATGGCCGTCGTCCGCGGGCTCAACCTCGACCGACAGGTCGTCAACGCGACCTACCTCTACTCGTACTCGCTGGACGTTCGCGAGGAGGTCCGCCGGGCCAGAGAGAGCCGCGGGGATCTGGAGTCGGTCGCATCCCAGCTCCACGAGGAGACCGCCGGGACGAGCGAGAGCATCGCGGAAATCGAGGGGCTGGCGGCCCGACAGGCCGACATGACCGAGGAAATCGCCGCCGAGCTGTCGAACCTCAGCGCGACCGTCGAGGAGGTCGCGGCCACCGCCGACGACGTGTCCTCGCGGAGCGACGAGGCCACCACGCGGGCCGAGGAGGGACGCGCCGAGGCCGGCGAGGCAATCGACGCGATGCGGCAGGTCGGCGACGACCGCGACGAGATAACCGTGAACGTCGAGGCGCTCGTGGCCGCCATCGACGAGATTCAGAACATCGTCGAGGTCATCGCGGAGGTCGCAGACCGGACGAACCTGCTCGCGCTCAACGCCTCCATCGAGGCCGCCCGCGCCGGCGAGGCGGGGTCCGGCTTCGCCGTCGTCGCGGACGAGGTGAAGTCGCTCGCGAACGAGTCGAAGTCGCAGGCCGAGCGCATCGGCCAGATGATAGAGGACGTGACAGACCACATCGAGGACACCGCCGAGGCGCTGTCGTCGGCCGACGAGAACATCGACCACGGCATCGAGCGGGTCGAATCGACCGTCGAGAGCCTCGACGAGATCACCGACTCGGTCGCCGACGTGACCGACGGCATCGACGAGGTGGCGCGGGCGACCGACGAGCAGGCGACGCTCACCTCCGACATCGCCACCTTCGTCGACGACGCGGCGACGCAGGTCGACGAGGTGACCGCCGAGATAGACCGTATCTCCGAGAGCGTCTCCGAGCAGGCCGAACAGGCCGCCGACCTCGACACGGCCGTCGAGGAGTTGGACCGCGAGGCCGACCTCGAATCGTTCCGCCGGCGCGCGGAAACGACGACCGACGGCGGCGTCGCCACCAGAGGCGGGCACTACGCGCTCGCGTCGGCGGCGAACGCCGACCGCGCGGTCAGCAGGGAGGCGGAACCTGCGAGTCTGACGGGCGACCGAGTCGGCGGCGCGGGGTCCACCCCGGCCGACGGCGACGCGACTGACGACGACCCGACCGACCGGATTCCGGCGTTCGTCAAGCGACTGCTCTCGGAGGAGACGCTGGCGAAAATTCGCCGCGGCGAGGCCGACCGCCCGGAGTGGACGAAGTAGCCGCCGCGAGGAGGTGACGACGGCGCGGCGGTCGCCCCGTAAGGACGGAGACACACCGACCGCGCACCGACCGTGCACCGACCGCGCTTCCGACGGGTTGAAAGTGGTCCCGGAAGTAGCCGAGTGTGATGACCCTGTCCGTGACCAACACCCTGACGGGAGAGCGCGAGGAGTTCGAGTCGCACGGCGACGAAGTGTTGCTCTACGTCTGTGGACTGACGGTCTCGGACCACGCCCACCTCGGCCACGCCCGCCTGTGGATGCACGCCGACCTGATGCACCGCTGGCTGGACTACGAGGGCTACGACGTGCGCCACGTCGAGAACTTCACCGACGTGAACGAGAAGATAGCCGCCCGCATCGGCGAGGACGACCTCGGCGACGACGAGGCGAGCGTCGCCGAGCACTTCGTCGGCGACGTGATTCACGACATGCGCGGGCTCAACCTGAAGCGCGCCGAGGTCTACCCGCGCGTCTCCGAGCACGTCCCCGAGATTATCGACCTCATTCAGACGCTCGTCGACCGCGGCCACGCCTACGAATCCAACGGCTCCGTCTACTTCGACGTGTCCACGTTCGACGACTACGGGAAGCTCTCGAACCAGAAACTCGAGGAACTGGAGTCGCGGGCGACGAAAGACGAGCGCTCCGAGAAGCGCAACCCGACCGACTTCGCGCTCTGGAAGGCCGGCGCGGTCGACCCTAAGACGGCCGCCGAACACCGGAACCCCGACCTCGAACCGCTCCACGAACCGTGCGGCGAGACGTGGGAGTCGCCGTGGGGCGAGGGCCGACCCGGCTGGCACATCGAGTGCTCGGCGATGTCGATGACGCACCTCGGCGACACCCTCGACATCCACGTCGGCGGCCGCGACCTCGTGTTCCCGCACCACGAGAACGAAATCGCCCAGTCGGAGGCGGCGACCGGCCAGCAGTTCGCCCGCTACTGGCTCCACGTCGGCCTGCTCCAGACGGAGGGCGACAAGATGAGTTCGAGTCTCGGCAACTTCTTCACCGTCGGCGACGCCCTCGACGAGTTCGGCGCGGACGTGATTCGGACGTTCTACCTCTCGACGGCCTACGGCTCCGAACAGACGTACTCCGAGGAGACCATCGCCGAGGCCGAAGAGCGCTGGGAGCGCCTCGAACGCGCCTACGAGGCCGCCGTCGACGCGGTCGACAGCCCCGACGCCCGGACGAAAGTCGAGGCGACGGAACTCCGCGACACCGTGACCGCGACCCGCGAGAACTTCCGCGAGGCGATGAACGACGACTTCAACGTCCGCGAGGCGATGGCCGAGCTGCTCGGCCTCGCCGGCGCGGTCAACCGCCACGTCGCTGACGCCGACCACTACGACTACCGCGCGCTCCGCCGGGCCGTCGAGGCGTTCGAGGACCTCGGCGGCGAGGTGTTCGGCCTCTCGTTCGGCGACGCTGGCGAGGGCGGCGACGTGTCGGTCGCGGAAGACCTCGTGCAGCTCGTCTTGGACGTGCGCGAGGCCGAGCGCGAGGCGGGCAACTACGAGCGCGCCGACGACCTTCGCGACGACCTGACGGCGCTCGGCGTCGAGGTCGAAGACGGCCCCGACGGCGCGACGTTCCGCTTCGAGTAGTCAGTCGAACCGAAACAGCACGACTGCGACGTCGGCTCGCGCCCCCTCGTCGGCCGCGGTTCGACCGCCGCCGTTCTCGGATATCCCGAGTTCACGAGCCAACAGGCCGTGGGCCGCGGCGTAGCGGTCGAGCAGGTCCGCGGCGAACTCGCCCGTGACGACCTCGCCGGTCGCCTCGCGCCGCTGGCCGCGGTACCACAGGCGGCACGCCATCGGCCGGCGGAAGTTCTTCCACCAGTTGCTCTCCGCCTCGGGCGTGACGGCGACGATGCCGCCGCCCGCGACGGCGTAGGCGACGGGGAACCTGTACCGTCGCCCGCTCTTGGGGCCGACGTAGGAGACGAGCACGAACCAGCGACTGGCGAGTCGGTGGAGCGGCGAGCGGAGCACGCGACGCAGAAACGGGTTGGCGAACCGCTGTTCGAGCATTCGCTGTGCGTCCGAAACGCGGTCGGTGGCGGCGGTCGGGGACATCTGTTCGCGTATTCGTACGGCCCCGCCGGAGAAAAACCGGTCACACGGCAAACGGGTGTAAGGCAGGTGCGAAGCGGGTCACATCGTAAACAGGTGCGAGTCGTCCGGGATGTCGAACAACCCCATCCTGACGCCCGCGTCGAGCCAGCCGTAGCCGTACGAGAACGACGCCAGCGCGTTTACCCAGTCGTCGTCGGCCTTGAAGTGTCGGCCGTCGTCGAGGTAGGACTCGGCCATCTCTAAACAGTCGGCGGCTGCCTCGCCGAGGTGCGTCTCGTCGGGGACGGCCTGCACCGCCTCGTCGAGCGCGTCGGCGAGCATCCCCTCGTAACGGTTCGTCTTCTCCTGTAGGTCGGCGGCCATGCGGAGTGATGCGTCGGCGACGGATACCGGTCTTTCGCTCCGCGCGCCGCGAACGCTGTGGCATGCGATATCGTGCCGGTGTTGTAGCACTCCTCGCAATACAGCGAAACCTTAAGACACCGGTGTAGCGAACTATCGGACATGACAGAGGACGCCGATTCGTTCGTGGAACACAGGAAACTCATCATCGCCGGCTCGGGCATCTCCGGGCTTTCGTCCGCCATCTACGCGGCCCGCTCCAACAACGAGCCGCTGGTGCTTGAGGGCGACGAGCCGGGCGGACAGCTCACGCTCACGACCGAGGTGGACAACTACCCCGGCTTCCCCGAGGGCATCTCCGGCCCGGAGCTCATCAACAACATGAAAGAGCAGGCCGAGCGCTTCGGCACCGAGATTCGCCACGGCATCATCGAGGACGTTGACGCCTCGGAGCGCCCGTTCACGGTCACGCTCAAGAACGGCGACGTGTACACCGCGGACGCCATCATCGCGGCGTCTGGCGCGTCGGCCCGCACCCTCGGCATCCCCGGCGAGGAGAACCTGATGGGCTACGGCCTCTCGACGTGTGCGACCTGCGACGGCGCGTTCTTCCGCGGCGAGAAAATCATGGTCATCGGCGGGGGCGACGCCGCCGTCGAGGAGGCCAACTTCCTCACGAAGTTCGCCTCGACGGTCTACCTCGTCCACCGCCGCGAGGAGTTCCGCGCCGAGGACTACTGGGTCGACCGCCTGATGGAAAAGGTCGACGAGGGCGAAATCGAGCTCATGCTCAACACCGAGGCGACGGAGCTTCACGGCTCGCCCGAGGAGGGCGTCGACCACGTGACGCTCGTCCGCAACCCCGAGGGTCACCCGAGCGACAAGCTCGACGACCCCGAGACCGAGGAGTTCGACTTCGACGTGGGCGCGGTGTTCTACGCCATCGGCCACACGCCGAACGCCGACTACCTCGACGGCACGGGCGTCCAGCGCGACGACGACGGCTACATCGTCGCCAAGGGCGGCTCCGGCGGCGGCCAGACCGCGACCGACGTGCCCGGCATCTTCGCCGCGGGCGACGTGGTGGACTACCACTACCAGCAGGCCGCGACCGCCGGCGGCATGGGCGTGAAGGCCGCCCTCGACGCCGACGACTACCTCGAAGAACTCGAACGCGAGGAGAAGCAGGCGGCCGCGGGCGCGGCCGAATAGGCGGCATCGAGCGCTCGCGCTCGGCGTTCTGTTTTCTGACTCTGCCTTCCGCTCGGTGCTCCCTACGTCAGCGACCGCAACAGCCACGCGAGGATGAAGCTAATCGCCACGAAGACGAGGTAGACGCCCGGCGCGAACCGCACGTCCACGACGCCGGCCGCGCCCGCGACCGCCACCGCGAAGAGGACGAGCCCGATGCCGACGAGCCCGTTCCCGAGGATGTTCGGAACCCCTCGTTTGGTTTCCATACCCCGCGGTTGGACTCGCCGAAAAATAAGCGTACGGAGCGTTCCCAGCGGGTGAAAGGGTGCGTGATTGGCTCAGTCGGCCGCGCCCGGACTCGCATCGGCACCCGCGCCGCGCTCGTCGGGCGTCAGGTAGCACTGCGGGTCGGGCCCGAACAGTTCGCCCGTCGCCGCGAGCGACCGAAGCCGCGAGGAGCCGCGGCACACGTCCTGATACTGGCAGGTCGCGCACTTGCCGGTCAGGTGTTCTTTCCGCTCTCGAAGCCTGGCGAGAAGCGGGTTCGACTCGTCGTCCCAGATGTCGCCGAACGGCCGGTCCCGAACGTTGCCAAGGCTGTAGTTCTGCCAGAACTGCGTGAGGTGGACGTCGCCGCGGTAGTCCACGTCGGCGACGCGCTCGCCGGTCGGGTCGCCGCCGTTGACGCGGAGATACCGGTGAATCCGCTCGGCGTGGTCGGCGTCGAGTTCCTCACGGGCGTACTCGACCACGTAGGCGGAGTCGGCGTAGTTGCCGACCAGAAGCGTCTCTATCTCCTCGCCCTCGGCGTGGTACTCACGGGTCATGTCGAACAGCCGGCGGACGGCGCGGCGCTGGGCCTCGTCGTCGAGGTCGGCGTCGGCGATATCGCCGCCGCGGCCGCCGTAGTCGAGGTGGTAGAAACAGAAGCGGTCGACGCCCACGTCGTACAGCAGGTCCACCACGTCCTCCATGTCGGCGGCGTTGTGCTCGGTGATGGTGTACCGGAGGCCGGTCTTGAGCCCCACAGAGAGGCAGTTTTCGATGCCGCGGACGGCGGCGTCGAACGCGCCGTCTTTGCCGCGGAAGCGGTCGTTGCGCTCCTCTAACCCGTCGACTGAGACGCCGGCGTAGGAGAGTCCGGCGTCGCGGAGCGCTCGGGCCTTCTCCTCGGTGATGAGCGTCCCGTTGGTCGAAAGCACGGCCCGGATGCCGGCGTCGGTGGCGTAATCGACGAGTTCGACGAGGTCCTCGCGGACGAGCGGCTCGCCGCCCGAAAACAGCAAGACAGGCACGTCGTAGGCCGCGAGGTCGTCGATGAGCCCCTTCGCCTCGGCGGTCGAGAGTTCGCCCTGCGCGGGGTCGAGGTCGGCCCCGGCGTAGCAGTGTTCGCAGTAGAGGTTACAGCGCCGCGTCGTGTTCCAGACCACGACCGGACGTTTCTGTTTCTCCTCGCGTATCTGGTCGATGTCGGCGTCGGGGTCGTCGTAGCGGAGGCCGTCACCCTCGGCTCCCTGCCCGCACAGGAGCTTGCTGATGGAAATCACTCGGCCGACACCCCGTTTTCGGCACCGCGGGCGTCTCTCGCGGCGTCACGGTTCTCTGTCTCGCCGTTCGACCCCTCACCCTTCGCCGCGAGGTCGTTCCCGCCGAGTCGGAGAAACTCGTCGGCCGGCACGAGCCAGAGGTCCGCGTCGCCGTCGCCGAACAGCGTTCGCGCCTGCTCGGTCGCGAGGTCCTCGGCGGGCGCGCTCACGCTGCCGACGTGGCGCATCGGCTCGGCCGACGCGTCGCGGTAGAACACTTCCCACTGGCGGCTGCCGTCGATTCGCGGTCGTCGCCTCGGGTCGTCGTCGTCCATGTCATCGCCTTCGGGCGGGACGGCCACGCTCGTTTCGCCCGTTTTCAGCGCGTGGGAATCGAAGCTTTAGACTTGTTCGGCCACTCACTACGGCCAGCTAATGACGCAACGGTTCACCCGGCGGTCGGTTCTCCGCGCAACGGCGGCTTCGACAGGTATCGCGCTGCTGGCGGGCTGTTCGAGTTCGTCCGGCGGCGCGGACGACGAGGGCGGGGATGGCGACAGCTCCTCCGATGGGGAAGGCACCTCCGAACACGAGATGCGGGACTTCGGCGGCTGGTTCGACCGGACGGCGAACTACGACGGCGTCCACGACCTGACGGGACAGGACACCGTCACGCTCGCGGTCGGCGCGGCCGGCAACGGCGGCGGCTACGCGTTCGCCCCCGCCGCGGTGCAGGTCTCGCCGGGGACGACGGTCGTCTGGGAGTGGACCGGAAACGGCGGTACCCACAACGTCGTCAACCGCGAAGACGGGCTGTTCGAGTCGGAACTCACCGTCTCAGAGGGCCACACGTTCGAGTACACGTTCGAGGAGTCCGGCGAGTACAAGTACGTCTGCGTCCCGCACGAGACGCTCGGGATGGTCGGGGTCGTCGTCGTCGAGTAAGCGTCCGTCGTCGCGCTCGCGTCGTCGCGGGCGAGTGAACTCCTCGACCCTCAGTCCGCGGGCAGGCCGGCCGGCGTCGGCATCACGCGGACCGCAGGGTGTCGTTCAGCGGCGCGGTACAGAGGACGCAGCCGGTCTCCCGGAGCGTCCGCATCATCGGCTCGTTGACCCGATAGCGCTCGCCGCACTCGGGACAGGTCACGTCGAACTCGCGCATCGTTGCTCACCGACTAGTGGTACGCCGTGGAGACCCGAGGGGGCGCACCCTGCATTCGGGGGGGACTGATACCCCGTCGGCGCGTCTCATCTTGTCACCCCTGAAGAATAGCACCCATGAGCTTCTTTTGCGCCATGGCGAGGTGCTCGGAGAACGTCGAGGTCGTGATGCCGAGTTCGGTGGCGACCTCGCCCTTGTTGGCGCGCCGCGGGTGGTCGAAGTAGCCCATCTCGTGGGCCGTCTCCAGCACCTCGCGCTGACGGTCGGTGAGTTGGCCGCGCTCGACCAACACGAGGTCCCGCGACTCGTCGGACGACGACTGGAGCAGTCGGCGCACGTCCACGGAGCCCGACGACTCCCGGAGGGAAGCGACCACGTCGCGGAGCGTCTCCACGTCGGGCGCGTGGAACGTCAGAAACAGCGCGCCGTCGCGCGTCTGCACGTCCACGACCGGGCAGTCGAACGCCTCGACGCGCTCGCAGGGACAGCCGATACCTCCCTCGCGGTCGAACCGGTAGACGCTGCCGTCGCCGTACTCGAACAGCTGTTCCATCTCCTCGGGGACGTCGGTGTCGTCGTCGAAGACGAACTCCTCTATGACCGACCCGCGCTCGTTGGGAGCCATGCTCCGCGAGAGCGCGTAGCCCGAGGTGTCGCCCTCGGAGACGGTCGCGACGGGACAGCCGTCCGGCCCCGTCACCTTCAACTCCGCTCTGATGCCCGCTGCGCTCGTCATAAGAGTATGCAGTCGCTCCAACCTCTGATATAAACACCCCCGATACACCGGGCCTTTATATCGTGGTCCGTTTCCTCCGCCCGTCGTCGCCACGCGGCCCGCGGCCGGTCGCCGAGGCTATAAAGCGCCCTGTATATTCTGGGTGCCCTTCGACGGGCGACGCGGGCGAATCTACGGGTGAGCATGCAGACCGGCCTCAGACGCACGCCGACCGGACCGAAGCCCGCCGAACTGGAGGCGGAACAGGTGCTGGAAGCGCTCTCGGACCGCGCGTGCCGGCGAATCCTCACGACGCTACAGAGCGCGACCGAGCCGATGACCGCACAGGACCTCTCCGAGGCGTGCGACGTGCCGCTGTCGACGACCTACCGGAAAGTCGAACAGCTCTCGGAGGCGGCGCTGCTCGACGAGACGCTCCAACTGCGGGCGAACGGGACGCACACCCATCAGTACCGGTCGAACGTCGAGTCGGTCACGGTCTCGCTGAGCGACGACCGGGGGCTGGAAGTCGCCCTCGGAGGGGACCGCTGATGGGGTCGGAGCCGGCGCATCCGCCGGACTCGGGGAGCGAACATCCCGTGCGCCCGCGGCTCGCGTCTCGGCTGACCACGCATCCCGACGGGCGCGAGGAGTGCACGATTTACCCGGCCGACGCGACGCCCGAAGAACAGCTGACCCGGTGGCTATCGGCGTTCGAAGGGAGCTTCGTCGACCTCGAATCGATGGAGTAAGCGTCGGCGTGACCGGAAGGTTACAGTCGGTCGGGGTCGACGCCGTCGTCGCTCTTGCTCCACGGGCGCGGGCTGTCGAGCGCCATGAGGTACTCTTCTAGGAGGGTCGGAAACGCCCGCCCGCGGAGGTTTCGAAGGCCGAAGTCGGCGGCCCAACTGATGATGCCGGTGTCTTCCGTGACGACGCCGGCGTTGAGTTCGCGGGCGAGGATGAGGAGGTCGAAGTCCTCGCGGGAGTCGAGGACGCCCTGTCTGAGCGCGCCGCGGTAGTCCTCGCGGAGGTCGGAGATGACCTTGTCCACGTCGGAGAGCTTCGACCCGCCGTTGGACCGCTGTTTCGACTCCTCGGCCTTTCGAACGGCCTTCTCGGAGACGCGGAGGCCGCGATTGACCCGGTCTGACATCTCGTCGATGAAGCGGTAGACGACCTCCGCGGGGATGTACACCTCGTAGCGGTCGGGGTGTTTCTTGATGACCCACGTGTCGAGCTTGCCGAGTACGTCCTCCGAGACGCCGCGCTCGCGCAGGATGTGTTCCAGCTCCGCGGCGATAGAGGGCGGCATGTAACACGAGATGTTCAGGTCCAGCCGCGCGGCGGCGATGGTGTCGAGGAGCCGTTCGATTCCCTCCTCGAACGTCTCGTCGTCGTCTCGAATCTCCTCGGAGAGAAACAGCGAGGTGTCGAGCACGAACCGTTGTTTCAGCGGGTACTCGGCCATCGGTCGTCAATTGGTACCGCGGAACTATGACCCTTCCCCGTGGTGAAGGCGAAAGAACGTTCCCCGTGATGAAGGCGAGAGGAACCGCCGGAGAAACGGTCAGAACAGCGGTTCGATGTGGTCGTTGCCGGTCGAGATGAGGTCGTCGAGCGACGCCGCGCTGGACTCGCGTTTGGCGAGCATGTCGCGTTGGGTCTCGATGGCGACCGCCTGCAGTTCCTTCACCCGCGGCACGTCGTAGACGCCCGACAGGAGCACGACCGCCGCGACGAAGTCCGAGTCGACGGGGTAGTCGCCGCCGCGGATCTCCATCGTCCCGGTCTCGTCTTCGAGCCACGTCCGCGCGCGCTCGATGCCGCGGCGTGAGAGCACGTCCGACGGGCCGGCGATGACGACGAGGCCGCGCTCCGCGCCGGCAATCTCGCAGGGCATCGTGAGCCGGCCGAGGGCGGCGCGGCGCACGAGGCTGGTGATTCGGTTCGTCGAGTCGCCGCCGTCCTCGTCGTCGGCCTTTCCGCCGGAGAGCCGGGAAAGCAGGCCGCGCTTGGGGCGGTCGAGTTCGACGGCGGCGTAGCCGATAGTCGAGACGCCGCCGCTGCCGAGCGTGTTGATTATCTCGGAGGCGTCCACAACGGACTCCGCCACCGCGCCGGAGCCGTCGCCCTCGCCGGCGCTGAACAGCACGCCGAGGCGGCGGGCGAGTTCCGCGTTGAGGCTGCCGTAGCCCGATTCGAGCGATTCGCCGGTCTTTCGCCAGGCGTCGTTGTCGAAGACGATGAGGTTGTCCACCTCGCGGACGAGCGTCTGGAGCGACCGCGCGGCGTTGAGCGTGTAGATGCCGCCTTCGTCCCGCGCGGGGAGGATGCCGAGGCCGTAGACGGGCTCGGTGTAGATGTGCTTCAGTTCGCGCGCGATGACGGGCGCGCCGCCCGAGCCAGTCCCGCCGCCGAGGCCGGCGACGACGAGAAAGGCGTCTATCTCGTGGACCGGGAGGTCGTCGACCATCGAGAGCACCTCGCCTACGTCCTCCGCGGTCACCTCCGCGCCGAGTTCGTTGTCCGCGCCGACGCCGTGGCCCTTGACGCGCGTCAGGCCGACGAGCACCTGCCGCGATTCGGGGACGTTTCGGAGCCCCCGAAGGTCCGCGCGAGCCGAGTTGACTGCGATGGCGTCGACGACGAACCCCGTCTTCGTCCGCCGCTCGTAGTCGACGAGGGCGTCGACGACCTTGCCGCCAGCCTGTCCGATACCGATGAGTGCGAGTTTCATGTTCGTGTTCCTCTCAGAAATCGAACCACTAGACGCGCGCTCAGGGCTTGAATATGCTGTGCGTAGCGCTGTGCAACGACAGCTTAATCGGAGAACAGGTCGGCCGCTCGGTTGTCGTCGAGGTCGTCGTTGTCGGTCGATTCGGCGTCGTTCGTACCGGTGTCGGCGTCGCCCGAACCGGTTTCGCCGTCGCCGGTGCCGTCCACGTCATCGTCGCGCTCGCGGAACGAGTCGCAGGCGAGTTCGCCGACGACCGAGAGCAAGTCACCGGGTTCGACGATGGTGCCGCGCTCCCGGAGGCGCTCGTAGACCGCGAAGCCGTCGTCGCCGGCGTAGTTCCGCTCGGTGAATGGGCGCTCCTCGACGAGGACGAGGTGGTCAGCCTCGGCCGCGGCTTCGAGGTTGGCGAGGTTTCCGTCTCCGACTTCTACGTCGGCGACGACGGTCACGTCGGCGGCTTCGACCCGCGACTCGACTGCGGCCCGCGCAGCGTCGTCGACCGGCGAGTACGGCGGCACGGTCACGAGGTCCGCGCCAACTCGGCGGGCCGCCTCGGCGTCGGTGTCGCCCTCGTTGAGCGCGCCGGCGGAGAGGGCGTATCCGGCCGCCGAGAGCAGGTGAATCGCCCGCGCGCCGGTGCCGCCACCGCCGACGACGTGGACCCGGCCGTTGGCGTCGTCGGACGACGGCGGGAGGGCGGTCACGTACACCGAACCGGTGACTGGGTGCCGCGAGACGACCGCCTCGGCGTCGAACGCCTCGCGTAAGTGCTCCTCGGAGAGCACCGCCGCGGGGTCGCCCGCCGAGAGGATGCGCCCGCCCGACAGGAGGACGAGCGCGTCGCAGTAGTGGGCCGCGAGGTTGAGGTCGTGGATGGCCGCGACCGCGGTCGTCCCGTCCGCAACGAGGTCGGAGACGAGTTCGAGCGTTCTGACCTGGTGGTTGATGTCGAGGCTGGCGGTCGGTTCGTCGAGGAGCAAGACGGGCGTCTCCTGTGCCAGCGCGCGGGCGATGAGGACGCGCTGGCGCTCGCCGCCGCTGACCTCCGTCACCGGGCGGTCGGAAAGCGACTCGACCGAGGTGCGTCGCATGGCGGACTCGACGGCCGCGTCGTCGCGCTCGCGCCAGCCCTCGAACCGCCCGCGGTGCGGGGTCCGCCCCATCTCGACGACGTCGCGGACGGGGAAGTCGAAGGTGACGCTCGTCGTCTGGGGAACCGTCGCCACGAGCCTGCTCGCCGCCTTCGACGACAGGGCGTGCACGTCTTCGCCGACGACGCGGACCGACCCCTCGTCGGGCGCGAGCGCGCCGTTGAGGGTCCGGAGCAGGGTCGTCTTCCCCGCGCCGTTGGGGCCGATGAGGCCCACGAAGGTGCCTTCGCCCACGTCGACGGAGACGGAGTCGAGAATCGAGTGTCCGCCGAGCGAGAGCGACACGTCATCGAGCCGAATCGCCGGGTCGGCGTCGCTGAAGGGGCCGGGACCGGAGTCGGAATCGCTCACGGCGAACGCACCTCCCGCGTGCGGAGCAGGTAGAGGAAGAAGGGCGCGCCCACGGCGGCGGTGACGACGCCGACCGGTATCTCCGCGCCGCCGGAGCGGGCGACGGTGTCGGTGGCGACGAGGAACGACGCGCCCGCCAGCGCCGACGCCGGAAGCAACACCCGGTGGTCGGGGCCGACGAGGAGCCGAAGCATGTGGGGGACGACGAGGCCGACGAAGCCGATGACGCCGGAGACCGAGACGGCCGCGGCGGTGACGACGCTCGCGGTGGCGAGGAGCAGTTGTTTCGTCCGCTCGACCTCGATGCCGAGGGCGTGGGCGTCCTCCTCGCCGAGCAGCAGGACGTTCAGGTCGCGGGCGTGGACCAACAAGACGACGAACGGAAGCGGCAGGACGAGCGTGAGCATGCCGACCTCGCTCCACGTTGCGCCCGCGAGATGGCCCATGAGCCAGAAGACGACCTGCCGGAGGCTCTCGCCGCTCTGGAGGAGGAGAAACGAGATGACCGCGCCGAGGAACGTCTGGATGGCGACGCCCGCGAGAAGCAGGGTAGCCACGGGCGTTCGACCGTTCTCGCTGGCGAGCAGATAGACGACGAAGGCGGTGACGACGGCGCTGACGAAGGCCGCGCCTTCGAGGCCGAACGGGACCGAAAGCGACAGCACGATGGTCGCGACCGCGCCGACGGCGGCCCCCGACGAGACGCCGACGATGGAGGGGTCAGCCATCGGGTTGCGGAAGAAGCCCTGCATCACGGTTCCCGCGGTGGCGAGCGCGAAACCGACGAGCGCCGCGAGGAGGATGCGCGGCAGGCGGACCGAGAGGACGATGATGCGGGCGGGTCTCGGCACGGAGAACGCGAACGGCGAGACGAACTCCAGCGTCGGCGTCGGAACCGACCCGAGGATGGGGAGGACCGTCGCGCCGCCGAGAGAGATGCCGACGGGGACGGGCACCGTGTCCGCGAGGATGGCGGCGACGGTGCGCGGCGGGATGGTCACGGCCCCGATACCGGCGCTCACGACGACGACGAGAAGCAAGAGCCCGGAGAGGCCGAGCGACCACGTGGTCGCCCGCGTTCGAACGCTCATTGAACACAACCGCGCTTTCAGTAGGTAAATATTTATTGAACAGTCGCTGAGGCCACTACCGTGAACCGACAACTCGTCGTCGCCCTACTCGCGTTCGCAACCGTGTTCGCTGGAGTTCCGGCACCGGCCGCGGCCGCGGTAGACCAGACCGCACAGCAGCAGACCGCGCAGTGTACGTTCCCGATGACCGTCACCGACGCCACCGGGACCGAAGTCACCATCACCGATGACCCCGAGCGGGTCGTCACGACCAACCCGAGCGCCGCCCAGACCATGTGGGAACTCGGCGCGCGCGACGAGGTCGTCGGCGTCTCGCAGTACGCCATGTATCTCGACGGCGCGTCGGAGAAGGGGAACGTCTCCGGCTCCGGCGGCCTCAACGTCGAGGCCGTCATCGGTCTCGAACCCGACCTCGTGCTCGTCCCGAACTCCTCGTACAACGCCGCGCCCGACCGCATCGAACAGCTTCGCTCGGCGGACATCTCGGTCGTCGTCTTCGAGTCCGGGAAGTCGCTCGCCGCCGTCGCCAACAAGACCGAGCGCGTCGGCCGCATGACCGGCAACTGCGAGGCCGGCGTCGAGCGCGCGGCCGAGATGCGCGAGTCGATGGAGCACATGCGGGAAGCCCTCGACGGCGCGGAGCGCCCCGTCGGCCTCAACTCCTTTTTCGGCTACACCTCCGGCTCCGAGACGTTCATCTCCGATATCATGACGACCGCCGGCCTGCGCAACGGCGCGGCGGAGGCGAACCTCACCGGCTTCGCCCAGATTAACGAGGAACTCGTCGTCGAGATGAACCCCGAGTACATCGTCGTCCCCGACCACGCACCGGTGCCGAGCAGTCCGGCGTACAACAGCACGACGGCGATACAGGAGGGCAACGTCATCGTCATCGAGGCGCACAAGCTCCAACAGCCCGCCCCGCGAGCAATCGAGGCGAGCGAGGAGATTCTCGAAGCGGTCCACCCCAACGCCTACGAGCGCTACCAGCAGCTCGAAAACGAGTCGGCGACGGATTCGACCGCGGACGAGACTGAGACGACCACGGCCGCGGACGCGACCGAAACCGACGCCACCGAGTCGCCCGCGACGACCGAGTCGGCGGATTCCACGACAGAGAGCGACGCGCCCGGGTTCGGCGTCGTCGCCGGCCTCGCCGCCATCGGCGCGGTGGTCCTGCTCGCGCGTCGCCGATAACCGCGCAGACACCCACGCCGTCTCCGTTTCTCCACCGCAGTCACTCGGCTCCGTGAGACCACAACCGTATTACCGTCGGATGGCGGACACACGGGTATGGTCGAGAACGTCATCTACCCCGCCTACCTCGACGCCTCTCTCTCGCGCAGCGAGGGTCGGCGGGTCGCCCAGTCCGCGGCGGTCGAAACGCCGACCGTCGACGAAATCGCGAAGGCCGTCCAGCAGGTCGGCTACGACGCCGTCATTGAACGGGACAAGCGGTACTCCCGCGAGTTCGAAACCCGCGGGCGCGTCCTCGTGAACAACGCCGACGACGCCACGAAAAACGACATCGTGCAGGCGGTCGCCGCCTACGTCGGAATCCTCCGCGACTGATGCGGCGAATCGGCACGGTCTCCCGGACGGCGCAGGGCCTCGCTATCGTCCGCCTCGACGACGACGACACGCCGGACATCGGCACGATGGTCCTCGACGAGTCGCTGTCGACGGTGGGCCGCATCGTAGACGTGTTCGGCCCGGTCGACCGCCCCTACGTCGCCGTCACGGCGGACGACGGCTCGCCCGCTCGGCTCGTCGGCAGCAAGCTCTACGCTCGCTGACGACTCCAGAGCGCAACCCCCATACCCCTCGGGTGGGAACGCCCCTGCATGTCACGCCGCGCCTATCGGGGGGTCGCCCTCGCCGCCCTCATCTTCCTCGTCGTGCAGGTGGGTGCGCTCGCCCTCGTGCCGACGTTCTTCGAACAGGGGTACCAGACGGTCGAAGACCCCACCGACCCGACGAACAGCCTCCTCTACATCGGCGCGATTATCGTCATGACCGCGTTCATGCTCGCGGCGTTCAAGTATGACCTCGACCAGCTCATCCGCCTCGTCATCGTCTTCACGAGCGGCCTGCTCGCGTGGTACGTCTTCGCCGTCCTCGTCCCCAACGGCCTCGTCGCCATCGCCCTCTCCGCGGGCGTCTCCCTCGCCCTGCTCGTCTACCCCGAGTGGTACGTCATCGACGCCGCCGGGGCGCTCATGGGAGCGGGCGCGGCCGCCCTGTTCGGCATCAGCTTCGGTCTGTTGCCGGCAATCGTGCTGCTCTCCGTCCTCGCCATCTACGACGCCATCAGCGTCTACAAAACCAAACACATGCTCGACCTCGCGGAGGGCGTGATGGACCTCCGCATCCCGGTCGTGCTCGTCATCCCGACGACGCTGTCGTACTCGCTTCTCGACGACGACTTCGCCCGCGACGCCAACGAAGTCGGCGACGGCGAGAACGCGACCGACGGGGGTGAACCGGCGGAGGCGGCTGACGCGGAGACTGCTGACGCCGAGGCGACCGACGACTCCGACCCCGCCGACCGCGACGCCTTCTTCATCGGTCTCGGCGACGCGGTCATGCCGACCGTGATGGTCGCCTCGGGTGCGTTCTTCTCGGAAGCGCCGTCGCTTGGCTTCGGCGCGCTCCCGGCGCTCAACCTCCCGGCGCTCCTCGCCATGGTCGGGACGTTCGCCGGGTTCAGCGGGCTGATGTGGGCCGTGATGAAAGGGCGGGCGCACGCCGGCCTGCCGCTTCTCAACGGCGGCGCAATCGGCGGCTACCTCGTCGGCTCGGTCGTCGCCGGCGTCCCGCTCGTCTCCGCGCTCGGTCTCGCGCCGTACCTCTGAAACGCGGGTCCGTCGAAGTGCTCGTCCGGTGATTGTTTGTTGAAACCGTACTGACTGGCGGGTGCGAGTTGGTCAGTAGTATCTGACGTTATTCAGATAGTATGACATCTTGTGGAGATTGGGAAAATCACTTTACAGCCGGGTCAATAATAAAAACAATGACATTTGAAGTGCCACGAACGTTTCGACGGGCTGGCGTCGGGGTTGCTGGTCTGACCTTCATCGTGACGCTACTTGGTGTCTATGAGACCTATCAAATGTGGAACGCTCCACCGCCATACATCACAGAGGGAACTCAACCGATTGTGGTAGATGTTGCAACTATCCTCGCAGGGCTGGTTTTCTTGATTGTTGGATTGTACATCACGCGGAACATCTATCGATGGTCTATGGCCAGTCCCGACGCTGAGAAATAAAACCTCCAAGTCTCGCACGCCGTTTCTCCCACCTCTCTAGAATCCCAACAGAGACGTACCGCCCGAGTTCCCCGACTTCACCTCACTCTTCGTCCGCACCCTCGCGGACGCGAACCGCCATCCCCGTCTGGAAGTCGAGCATCGCGTCCGCGGAGAGTTCCGCGCGACCGACGCCCAGCAGGTCGCCGTCGGGGCCGACGACGCACACCTCGTCGCCCGAGCGAACCGCCGGGTCGGCGTCGGTGACGAACTTCGCGAACGCGTTCTTACCGTCGCGGACGAACGGGACCGACTCGTCGCCGACGCGGACGACGTAGGCGTCGCCGTCGAGACTGTCGTAGAGGCGGCGGCCGCCGGCGACGCCGAGGGTGAACCGGCCGTCGGTGCCGTAGGAAGTGACGCGGTCGCCCTCGACGTACACCTGTCGCGGGCGGCCGCTCCGCGAGCGCGAGAGTTCGATGTCCGCGTCGGCCGGGAACAGCGCGTCGCCCGCGCCGGCCCCGAACTGGTAGTCGGCGACGACCCGGAGGTCGTCCAAATCGGTCGCGTGGCCTTCGGTCATACCCCGCCGTTCGCCCCGCCGGCTAAAGTGGGTCGCGGTCCCGTTCGACCGCGTGTGCCGAGCTACCACGCACGTTCGAGACGGAAAGTCCTAAGTACGGGACAGACCCCCCTCGGAGTATGTCTGTGGACGTTCGACTCGCCGCCGTGGGGACCGTGCTGCTGCTCGCGAGCAGTATGCTTCTCACGCAGACGGCGCTCGACTGGCGGCTCCCGACGGTGCTCGCCGCCATCGCGGCGCTCGGCGCGGTCGCCACCGTCGCCCGGCTGGCGACGCCGACGGCCTGATTCCCGCTCGCGGGCCCGGATACGGACCCGACCACGCCGGCGTCTCGACCCTCCTGTTTTACGTATTGTCACATCGACACGTCGAGGTATGGCTGCTATTAGTTCCCTCCAAACCGCCCTCCGAGGCATCCGGTCGAGCCCGGTGTTGTTCCTCGGCGGACTCGCCTTGGGCCTCATCACGCTTCCGCAACTCGCCACGCAGTTGGCGCAGATACCGTTCGTTCCGACTATCCTCACGGCGGTGACGTTCTTCGTCACGCCGTTCGTCGCCGCCGGTCTCTACGGGATGGCCGGCGAGGCGGTCGACCGCGATGGCGGAGGCTCGACCTCGTTATCGACTCTGACCGCCGTCGGCCGCGAGAAGTACGTCCCGATGCTCCTGGCGAACATCGTCCAACTCGGCATCGTCATCGCCTTCGGTATCGTGTTCGTCATCGTCGTGGTTGCCATGGCCGTTTCGCTCGGTCTCGGCGGCCTCGCAGCCGGCGGTGGCGACGTCTCCAATCTGGCCCTCGGCGGCGGCTTCCTCGTCGGCATCGCCGTCCTCGCCCTCCTTGGACTGGTGTACGTCGTCGTCCTCTTCCTCGTCCAGTTCTACCCCGTCGCGGTCGTCGTCGGCGACAAGGGCGCAATCGAGTCGTTCGGCGAGAGCTACCGACTCGTCCGGAACAACATCATCCCCTCGCTCGGCTACTCGGTCATCCGGTTCGTGGTCGGCCTCGTCATCAGCATCCCAGTCACGGGATTCATCATCTTTCGGACGTTCCAGAACGTCCAGCGGGTACAGGACGCGGCGACCCCCGCGGCAGCACAAGCCGGTCTCGGCTTCTCGCCGACTGAAATCGCCGCTATCGCCGCCATCTCGATGGCGACGCAGATGGTTCTGGCGACGTTCCAGTACGTCTACGCGGTCGCCTTCTTCGAGGCCCACGACTCGGGGACCGATGGGGCGGCCGAGACGGCGGGCCCGGACATCGACGGCGACTCGGTGGTTCCGCAGTTCGAATAGCCGGCGGAGACTACAGCAGGAACGTCTCTTTTCTTTCGGAGAGGTCGATGAACGTGTCCGCCGCCTCGACGAGTTCGTCCGCCGTGGACTCTTTGAACGCCATCACCTCGACGCGGACGCCCTCGTGGCGGAGGTGGGTACAGAGCCGCTCGAAGTCGCCGTCGCCCGAACAGAGGACGACCGTATCAACGTGGTCGGCGAGGCTGACCGCGTCGAGCGCGATGCCGAGGTCCCAGTCGGCCTTCTTCGAGCCGTCACCGAACGTCTTGATGTCCTTGATCTTCGTCTCGAAACCGATGTCGACGAGTGCATCGAAAAAACTCCCCTCGTCGGGCGAGTCCGCCCGGATGACGTAGGCGATGGCGCGAGTGAGCGCGCGGCCCGCCGTTCCCTTCTTGAGGAGCGACGAGTAGTCGATGTTCCGCGAGTACAGGCTCTGTGCCGTATGGTAGAGGTTCTGCGCGTCGGCGAGGATGGCGACACGCTGGTTGGGGTGTATCTCGGTCATTCGTACGACGCTTGGGCGGCGCGGGCTAATAACCGTCCGGGGAGGCGGGGACGCGTCGGACGAGTGTCCACCTTGGAGACCGGAAACCGGACGGAGACCGCCGCGAACCGCGCCTCAGCCCGCCCGTCGGGTCCGGCAGGTCCTGCAGACGGCGCAAGTTATATTACGCTTCCAGCACCTGCATCCGGTGTGAACGACGCGACGCGGCACTCGGAGGTCACCACACCCTCGACAGCGTCGCGTGCCGCTTTCTTTTCGAAAAAACGTGCGTACTGAATCGCTCGTTGCGGGAGTAGCGACCCCGTCTCGGGCGGCCTTCGGCTGACGCACGTTCCGGTCACACGACCGATATCGACTCCCACGACCGTCACCACACCCATCACCGACACATGACATCATTCGACTTCCGCGGCGTCTATCCCGCGATGACCACGCCGTTCCACGAGGACGGCAGTATCGACTTCGAACAGTTCCAGGCCGACGTGCGACGCCTCGAAGAGGCCGGCGTCGACGGCATCGTGCCCGTCGGTTCGACCGGCGAGTCCGCGACACTCTCCCACGACGAACACGTCGAAGTCGTCGAAGCGGCCGTCGAGGCCGTCGAGGACGTGCCCGTCATCGCCGGGTCCGGGTCGAACTCGACCCGCGAGGCGCTCGAACTCTCCCGACGCTCTGCCGACGCCGGTGCCGACGCGCTGCTTCTCATCTCGCCGTACTACAACAAGCCCGAGCAGAGTGGTCTCGTCGAGCACTACCGGACCATCGCCGACGAAATCGACCTGCCGCAAATCGTCTACAACGTCCCCGGTCGCACCGGGAGCAACATCCTTCCCGAGACGGCCGCGACCCTCGCCGAACACCCGAACATCACCGCCTACAAGGCCGCCAGCGGCGACCTCGGCCAGATTTCGGAGGTCGTCGAGCGGACCCGCGACGAGCAGTTCGCGGTGCTGTCGGGCGACGACGCGCTCACGCTCCCGGTTCTCTCGGTCGGCGGCGTCGGCGCTATCTCGGTCACGGCGAACGTCGAACCCGCGCGCGTCGGCGCGATGGTCCACTCCGCGCTGCAGGGCGACTACGAGCGCGCCCGCGACATCCACCACGACCTCGCCCCGCTGAACCGCCACCTGTTCTCCGAGACGAACCCCATCCCGGTCAAGGAGGCCATGGAGATTCGGGGCTACGGCCCGGCGCGCCTGCGCCCGCCGCTCACCCGCCTCACAGAGGAGAACACCGAGGAACTGCGCCGCCTGCTGTCCGACCTCGAAGCCGAGCAGGCGATTCCGGACGGGGGTGCTGCCGAGTGACGGTCTCTCTCGGCGTCACCGGCGCGACCGGCCGCATGGGCGGGGAAGTCCTCGCCGCGGCCGCCGACCGCGACGACCTCTCGGTCGCCTTCGCGGTCAGTCGCTCACCCGGCGACGAGGTCGAGGGCGTCGTCGTCGCGGATGCGGCCGACTTCACCGACCTGCTCGCTTCGCACGACCCCGATGTCGTGGTCGACTTCACCGGCCCGGCGGCCTGCATCGAGTACGCGTCGGCCTGCGCGGAGGCGGGCGTCGCCTTCGTCACCGGCACGACCGGCCTGAGCGAGGGCGGCTTCGACGCGCTCCGCGAGTCCGCATCGGAGGTCCCGGTGCTGTACGCCTCGAACTTCTCGCGCGGCATCGCGGCGCTCCGCCGGGCCGTCCGCGAGGCGGTCCCCGCCCTCGACGGTTACGACATCGAACTCACGGAGACGCACCACAACGCCAAGCGCGACGCCCCGAGCGGGACGGCGCTGACTATCCTCGACGATATCGACGATGTGCGCGGCGACTCCGAGCGCGTTCACGGCCGTGAGGGCGAAGCACCCCGGTCTGAGGGAGAAGTCGGCGTCCACGCTCGCCGGGCGGGGGATATTGCCGGTGAGCACGAGATATTACTGGCTGGAAATCACGAGTCACTATCACTCACACACCGCGCGGGGTCGCGGGGGGTCTTCGCCGCTGGCGCACTCGACGCCGCGGCGTGGCTCGCCGACCGCGACGCCGGGTGGTACGACTTCACCGAGGTACTCGAATGAATCTGGAATCCGACGTACGAGACCTGTGGCAGCGATACGACGACGGCGACGTAGACGCCGCGTCGGCGACCGTCGACGAACTCGACACGCTCGACGCGTTCCTCGACGCCCTCGAGGCGGGCGAGGTGCGCGCCGCCGAGAAAACCGGCTCCGACGTGACCTCGTGGGAGGCCAACGAGTGGGTCAAGCGGGGCATCCTGCTCAACTTCGGCCTGCGCGAGACGCTCGCCCGCGAGTACGGCGACGTTCGCTACCACGACGTGCTCCCCCTGCGCGACACCGAAGACCTCGGGGAGCGCGGCACGCGCAACACCCCCGACGGCACTGCCATCCGCCGCGGCGCGTACCTCGGCTCCGACTGCATCATGATGAGTCCCTCGTTCGTGAACGTCGGCGCGTACGTCGGCGACGGCACGCTCGTGGACTCCTGTGACACCGTCGGCTCCTGCGCGCAAATCGGCGCGAACGTCAAGCTCGGCGCGAACACGCTCATCGGCGGCGTGCTCGAACCCGTCGAGGACGCCCCGGTCGTCGTCGAAGACGGCGCGGCGCTCGGCGCGGGCTGTCGGGTCACCTCCGGCTTCGTCGTCGGCGAGAACTCCATCGTCGGCGAAAACACGCTTCTGACGCCCCGAATCCCCGTCTACGACCTCGTGGACGAGGAGATTTACTACGGCCACCTGCCCGCGAACCGCCGCGCCTTCACGCGCTTCGTGGAGTCGTCGCTCGGCGACCACGACCTGTTCGCCGGCGGCGCGTACAAGCCCGCGGTCGTCGCCCTCGACATCGAGGACGACACCCTCGACGCGACCCGTCGGGAGGAGGCGCTGCGCGAATGAGCGGCGGCGGGCCGGCCGTCCGGCGGCTCTCGGACTGGGACCGCGAGCGCCTGCTGTCGCTCGCCGACGAGTTCGGATCGCCGCTGTACGTGACCGACCTCCGTCGCGTCCGCGAGAACTGCGTCCGACTCCGCGAGGCGTTCCCCGAAGCGCACGTCAGCTATGCCGTCAAGGCCCACGCCGGTCGGGCGGTGCTCGAAACCGTCCGCGAGGCTGGCGTCGACGCCGAGTGCGCCTCCGCCGGCGAAGTCGAGCGCGCCCTCGACGCCGGCTTCCCCGGCGAGCGCGTCCGGTACACGGCGGTCAACCCGCCGGACGCCGACCTCGACCACGTCGTCTCGCGCTGGGAGTCGAACCCCGAGATGACCGTCACGGTCGGCGCGGCGGACACTATCGACCGCCTGCGCGAGCGCGGCTTCGACGGTCGGCTCTGCCTCCGGGCGAACCCCGGCGTCGGCGCGGGCCACCACGAGAAGGTCACGACCGGCGGGCACGCGAAGTTCGGCATCCCCATCGACCGCGTCCCCGACCTCGCCGCCGACGTACGCGACGAGTTCGACCTCGTCGGCGTCCACGCCCACGCGGGAAGCGGTATCTCCGCGACGACCTCTCGGCGCACCGCGAGTTGGTCCGCCGGATGGGCGACCTCGCCCGCGAGGTCGGCGACCTCGAATTCGTCGACGTAGGCGGCGGCTTCGGCGTCCCGTACCGCGACGACGAACCGCCGCTCGACCTCGACGCCGTCGCCGACGCGACCCGCGAGGCGCTCGGCGAGGTGGACGCACAACTCGCAGTCGAACCCGGCCGCTACGTCGTCGCCGACGCCGGCGTCCTCCTCTCGCGGGTCAACACCGTGAAGGACGCCCCCGAGACGACCGTCGTCGGCATCGACGCTGGTATGACGACTCTGCTCCGACCGGCGATGTACGACGCGTACCACGCGATTTCGAACCTCTCTCGGCCCGATGCCGACCCGGTTTCGACCATCGTCGCGGGCCCCGTCTGCGAGACGAGCGACGTGTTCGCCGACGGCCGCGACCTCCCCGCCCCCGAGCGCGGCGACTGTCTCGCGCTCGGCAACGCGGGGGCGTACGGCTACGAGATGGCGAGCACCTACAACTCTCGTCCGCGCCCCCCGGAAGTCGTCCTCGACGCCGACGGCCCCCGACTGGCCGCCGGCGCGAGACCCTCGACGACGTCACCGCACTCGAACGAACCGTATCCGAGCACATCCCCAACTGACCAAGCACCCACACAGAACCATGAGCGTACTCAACACCGTTCCCTTCGAAAAGTTCCACGGCACCGGAAACGACTTCTTCGTCGTCGACGCAGACGATCCGGTCCCGGATCGCCCCGCCTTCGCCCGCACTCACTGCGACCGCGAGGCCGGAATCACCCTGAGCGAGAGCGAGCGCCGCGGCGCAGACGGCGTCCTGTTTCTCGCGCTCGAATCGCGATACGACCCGCCGCGGGTCGTCATGACCCTCGTCCAGCCCGACGGCTCCGTCGCCGCCATGTGCGGCAACGGCGCTCGCGTCGCGGCCGCGTGGGCCGCCGAGCGAACCGGCACGGACGAAGTCATGATAGACACGCCCGCGGGCACCCGCCGCGCGAGCCTCGACGGCACCGACGTGACCGTCGAGATGGGCGTCCCCTCCTTTTCCCCACGGGACGTGCCGCTCGCGGCCGACGACGAACTCGTCGAGACCGAGGTCGAGGGCCTGACCGTCACGGCCGTCAACACGGGCGTCCCCCACGCCGTCGCCTTCGTCGACGACGTGGACGCCGTGGGCCTCGAATCGGTCGCCCCCGCCGTCCGCCACGCGTCGGTGTTCCCCGAGGGCGCGAACGTCACGCTCGCCTCCCCCGACGGCGAGGGGGGGCTTCCGACAGCGCACCTTCGAGCGCGGCGTCGAGGGCGAGACGCAGTCCTGCGGCACCGGCGCGGTCGCCGTCGTCGCGGCCGCGAAGCGACTCGGACGCGTCTCCGGTGACGACCCCGTAACCGTCACCCCGCCGGGCGGCGCGCTCTCCGTGACCGTCCCCGACGAGGGGTCGGCGCTCCTCGGCGGCCCGGCCGTCTACGAGGGTGACGGCGAGGCCGACATCGTCTTCCGCGAGCGATGAGCGGCGACGCCGACGGGTTCGACCCCGTGGCGTTCCTCGAACGGGCCGTCCCCGTCGCGTCGAACGACGACGTGGGCGAGATGCGCGACCTGCTGGTCGAGACGCTCGAAGCCGAGGGTGTCAGTCCGACTGTGGACGACGCCGGCAACACCGTCGCCTCGAAGGGAGCGGCGGAGCCGACGACGCACCTCGTCCTCAATACGCACATCGACACCGTCTCGCCGCACGTCCCGTACGAACGCGACGAGGGTGTCATCCGCGGCCGCGGCTCCTGCGACGCGAAAGGACCGCTCGCGGCGCTTCTCTCGGCGTTCTTCGCCGCCGACCCCGGTCCCGACGCCCGAGTGACGCTCGCCATCACGCCCGACGAGGAACTCCTCTCGACGGGCGCGGCCGAACTCGACCTCGACGGAGACATGTACATCGTCGGCGAGCCGACCGGCCTCGACGTCTGTACGGCCGCGAAAGGTCGGTTCGAGGGGACGGTGTCGCTGTCGGGCGTCGCCGCGCACGCGGCCGAGCCGCAGTCGGGGAGCAACGCCGTGGACGCGCTCGCGCCGGTCCTCGACGCCCTCCGGTCGTTCGACGACGACCGCGAGTCCCACCCCGAACTCGGAGCGGCGACGCTGACGCCGACGATGGTCGACGGCGGCGCGAACTCGAATCAGGTGCCCGCCGACTGCCGACTCGTGGTCGACCGCCGGAGCGTCCCGCCGGAGACGGCCGACGGCTTCCGCGAGGAACTCCAATCGACGCTTCGGGCCGTCGTCCCCGACGACGTTGGCGTCGACTTCGCGCTCACGGAGCGCCCGACGCCGTTCCTCGAAGCGTTCGCGACCGACCCCGACCACGAACTCGTGACGACGCTCGCCGCGGCGTCCCGAGACGCCGGCGGCCGGGCGGACGTTCGCCCCTTTACGGCCGCGACCGAGGCCTCTTACTTCTCTCCCGCACCCGTCGTCGTCTTCGGCCCCGGCGACCTCGCCGACGACGAGGGCGCGGTCGCGCACGCCGACAGGGAGTACGTGCGTACCGACGACGTGCGAACCGCGGCCGCCGCGCTCACCGCCGCCGTCGCCGCGCTCACCGCCTAACTGTTAATTAATCAAAACGTACTTGTTGTCCGAACGATACGTTTCGGACGATGCGCCCTCCCCACCTCGTCGTCGTCCTCCTCGTCGTGGTCGCGCTCTCGCTTCCGGGAGCCGTCGCCGCCGACGGCACCGTTATCGACCACTCCGGCGAGGGACTCACTCTCGACGCGGCCGATGGCGAACGTATTCACGGTTCGACTCCGTTCGAGTCCGGGACGCTCATCGGCGTCCGCGTGCAGTCCGTCGGTGACACCCACTCGTTCCTCGTTTCGAGGATCGTCCGCGTCGGCGAAAACGGCACGTTCGACGTGACGTTCGACCTCTCGGGGCTGTCTCAGCTCCGCGGCGGTCCGGTTCGAGTCTCGATTCGCCACAACCAGCAGGCCATCTACCAAGAAAACGCCACGCTCGTGACGTACGACATGCCCGGTAACTCGACGCTCACGCCCGACGTCGAGACCACGGAGACGACGACCGAAACCGCCCAGCCGTCGACGGCGACGGCGACGTCAACCGATTCGCTGTCCGGGTTCGAGGTGCCCGGCTTCGGCGCCGGTGCGGGCGTCGTCGCGCTCTGCCTCGCCTCGATCGCCGCGTACGCCCGGTTCTAACAGCCCGTCGCCCAGCCTCGCGCCGGTCTCGCGCCGGAGTTCCGGAACGCAACGCCCTTTTCCCACCCGTTCCTGTGTCGGCGTATGTACGAGGCGGTCTACGCACACCCCGACGGCGAGAGCACGGCCAGTCGCGCCGCCGTCGCCGCCGGTCGGTACGACTACGACGGCGTCGTCGTCCGCGCGCTCGACGCCAGCCCCGACTACGACCGCCTCCGCGACGCCCTCGATGTGGACCTCGTTGACGCCGTCGAAATCGACGCGTCGAACCCGGAGCGCGCCAGCGGCGCGGTCGGGAACTACCGCCCGCAGCGCGAACTACTCATCCTCCGCGGCGGCACGAACGCGCTCAACCGCTTCGCCGTCGAACAGCCGCGAGTCGACGTGCTCTCGCGTCCGATGGAGGGCAACGGCAACTTCAACCACGTCCTCGCCAAGGCCGCCCGCGACAACGGCGTCCGCGTCGAGTTCGACTTCGGACCGGTGCTCCGAAGCGACGGGGGGACCCGCGTGCAGGCGATTTCGGCCCTTCGGAAGCTCCGCGAACTCGTCGAGTACTACGACGCCCCGTACGTCGTCTCCGCGACCCCGTCGTCGCACCTCCAACTGCGGAGCCCCCGCGAGTTGGCGGGACTGGGCGAGGTCATCGGCTTCGACCGCGAGCAGGTGCTCGACGGTCTTCGCGAGTGGGGCCGCCTCGCGGCGCGCAACCGCGAGCGCATGTCCGAGTCGTTCATAGCCCCCGGCGTCAAACGGGGACGGTATGAAGAAGACGATTGAGGAACACGCCGCCCGCTTTTCCCACATCGCCGCGGAGTACGACGATTCGCAAGACAGCGATGAGTACCGCGCGTGCGTCTCGCTCGTCGTCCACTACGCGGACCCCTCCCCCGAGGACGTGGTCCTCGACCTCGGCACCGGCACGGGCGCTATCGCCCTCGCGCTCGCCCCCGACGCGAAGCGCGTCGTCGGCCGCGACATCAGCGAGGGGATGCTCGAACAGGCCCGAACCAAGGCCGCCGAAGTCGGCATCGAGAACGTCGAGTTCGGTGAGGGCCGGTTCCGCGAACCGAACGTGGACGACGACGAGCAGGTGGACATCGTGGTCACGAACTTCGCCATGCACCACCTCTCGGACGAAGAGAAACGCGAGGCCATCAACGTCATCGCCGACCTCGAACCGCGCCGGTTCGTCCTCGGCGACGTGATGTTCTTCGGGACGCCCGACCCCGACGAGCCGTTCTACTCGCCCGAGGTGGACGACCCCGCGACTGTCGGCTTCCTCGCCGACGCGCTCACGGACGCCGGATTCGTCCTCACAGCCGTCGAGTCCGTCCACGAACAGGTGGGCGTCCTCGTCGCCGAGCGAGCGCCGAACGCCGACGAGTGAGCTGAGCCGATGAAACACCTGCCCAAACACCTCCGGCCGCGACGGCGCTACCTCGCCGTCGAAGTCGAGACGTGGCCCGACGCCGACCTCGCCCGCGGGCCGTTCCAGCGCGAGCTCTGGTACGCCGCGCAGAACCTCTACGGCGACGCCGGGAGCGCCGACGCCGACCTGACCGTCCTCGGGTTCGACTACGACGACGGCATCGCCGAGACCATCGTCCGCGCCCGTCGCGGTCACGTCGAGGAAGCCCGGGCCGCGCTCGCCTGCATCGACGCCGTCGGCGGCGACCCAGTCGGGGTGAGAGTGCGAGGCGTCTCGGGGACAGTGCGTGCCTGTTCGGAAAGGTATTTACACGGCCGGGCCGGAATTTCTGAGGAGAGAACCGTCGTGTTCGAGAACGAATCCCGAACCGCTGTCGTCCGCGACTCACTCTTGGACGTCGGCGGTTCGGACGGGTTCACGGGCGCGACGCAACTCGATTTCGAGTGATATTCCATGCAGGGACAAGCGCAACAACAGGCGTACGACCGCGGGATTACGATCTTCTCGCCGGATGGTCGACTCTATCAGGTCGAATACGCTCGTGAGGCCGTCAAGCGCGGCACCGCGAGCATCGGCGTTCGAACGCCCGAGGGCGTCGTCCTCGCGGCGGACAAACGCTCTCGCTCGCCGCTGATGGAGCCGACGAGCGTCGAGAAGATTCACAAGGCGGACGACCACATCGGCATCGCAAGCGCCGGCCACGTCGCCGACGCCCGCCAGCTCATCGACTTCGCCCGCCGCCAGTCGCAGGTCAACCGCCTCCGCTACGGCGAACCCATCGGCATCGAGACGCTGACCAAGGAAGTCACCGACCACATCCAGCAGTACACGCAGGTCGGTGGTGCGCGCCCGTTCGGCGTCGCGCTCCTCATCGGCGGCGTCGAAAACGGTACGCCCCGCCTCTACGAGACGGACCCCTCGGGGACTCCCTACGAGTGGAAGGCCGTCTCCATCGGGGCCGACCGCGGCGACCACCAAGAGCACCTCGAAGAGAACTTCCGCGACGACCTGACCCTCGACGAGGGCATCGAACTCGCGCTCGAAGCCATCGCCTCGACCAGCGAGGAGGGCACTGCGCCCGACGGCGTCGACGTGGCGACCGTCTCCGCGGAGACCGAGCGCTTCGTCGAACTGTCTAACGACGAAATCGAGAGCTACCTCGAAGCCAACGACCTGTTGGCGACCGAGGACGACGAACAGTCCGAAGAGTAAGCCGCGTCCCGCGGTTTCCCTTCTCGCGCGTTCTTCTCCGAACCCCGCCCGGCGAGCGACTGCGCCGTCGTCTCGGTCGCGACGGGGAGCGGTCGCGTCGCTCGCGGTCGGAACGCAAGTCGAGATACGGAAACAGAAGCGGAAATAGAACCGAGACCGCAGTCGGTTATCGGGGTCTCAAACGAGAGGGCGGACGGCTCAGTACTCCTCGTAGGCGAGGTTCATGAGCCACTGCGAGAAGGCGTTGCTGTTGGCGTTGATCTCCTCTTCGCCGATGAGGGGAGACAGCATGTCGCCCGCCATCAGCATCGAGAAGTCGAGGTCGCGCGCGGCGGGTTCGAGGTAGTAGGTGGTGTGGCCGTTGTAGACGGTCTCGGTCCGCTTGATGAGACCGAGCGACTCCAGCACCTCGGCGATTCGGCTCCCCTTCCGGGAGGAGATATCGAGTTCTTTCCAGAAGTCGCTCTGGTGGATGCCGCCCGACTCGCGGATGAGTTCCAGTCCCGCGTGCTCGTCGGAAGAAAGGTCTTGCTCGGCTTCGCTCGCGCTCATACCACCTACACGTCGTGCGAGCGGTTTAATCCTGACGTTCGACCGGTTCGAAGGCGGTCTGACACGGCGGGCCGTCGGCGAATTCGTACGCGAATTCCGCCTCGCCGAGCGTGATGACCGACGACGAGCGCGTGCCGAACTGACCCTCCGGGTCGTGGACGCAGACGCCGAAGTCGTGGTCGCCCAGCGCCGCCTTCGCCCGCTCGCGCCACGCCGTCACCGACTCGCTCGGGCCGGGCTGAAGCGCCTCCTCTAGCCGCCGGGCGTTGTCGGCCTGCCGCTCCCCCACCTCGGGGCGTCGCTCCGGGACGAACCACGAGTCGGGCGTGCCGACGTTGACGACGACGCGGACGCCGGGGTCGAAGTTCCGAACCGACAGGCCGCCGTCCCACTCGAAGAACAGCGCAGCGTTCTCGTCGGCGACGACGAGGTTGAAGCCATCGTAGGTGTGGTCCTCGACCGCGCGTTCGACGAACCGGGCGGCGTCCTCGGCGGTCTCGTGACGGAGCGCGTCGCGGACGAGGTGGCCTCGGGAGCGCTCGCCGCCGCCCGCGACCTCGACCCAGCGGTTGGTGATGCCGACGAAGACGCCGGCGTCGTTGTAGCCGACCCACGTCCCGCCCGCCTCGGCGTCCCGCGGAGCGACGATTTCGGGACCGTCGCCGTCGTCCCACCGCCGGGGCGGTTCGGCGGGCCTGCCGAGTTGCTCGTCGCGGTTGGCGGCGACGACGACCGGCGCGTCCTCGAACACCTGCCACGCGAGGATGAGTGTGCACACGAGGTGGGAGTAGGCACTCGGCGCAGAAAAACACCGGTTCCGTCTCCGGGTCTGAACGTCCGGGGAACTCACTCGTCGGACCGCTCATCGAGTCGCGCTTCCAGTTCAGCCACTCGGGGTTCGAGGTCCCGCCGCGGTTCGAGCACCCACGAGGCGAGCGCGTTCGCGGCGAGGCCGCCGACGAAGAGCAGTATCAACAGGAGCGGAATCACGATAACCAGCACGTGCGGGAACTCCGTCGGAAGCCAGTACGGGAGGAGGGACATACGCGAGTCGAATCGGTGATCTGACAAAAAGTCGTCGTCGGCCGCCGGGCGTCGGTTCTCAGTCCTCGCTCTCGGAGCCGTCTTCGAACCGGGTCGGGTCCCGCGAGGCGAGCGCGACGTTCACGGCCGCGACGTTCTCCGGCACGTCGTGGACGCGGACGATGTCGGCCCCGCGGTCGGCGGCGATGGCCGTGCCCGCGACGGTCGCCGCGAGGTTGTCGCCCGGTTTCTCGCCGACGAGCGAGAACATCGACTTGTGGGAGTGGCCGACGAGAATCGGACAGCCGAGCGCGGCGAACTCGTCGGCGCGTCCGAGGAGTTCGAAGTTCTCGGCCTTCGACTTCCCGAAGCCGAGACCGGGGTCGACGATGAGATTCCGACGCGGGATGCCCGCCTTCTCGGCGAGTAACACCAGTTCGGTCAGTTCGTCGATGACGTCCTCGACCACGTCGTCGTAGTCCACCTCGCGGGACGGGTCGACCGGCGCGTCGATGCTGTGCATCACGATGACGGGCGTGTCGCGCTCGGCCGCGAGGAAGCGCATCTCGGGGTCTTCGAGACCGGTCACGTCGTTGAGGATGTCCGCGCCGGCGTCGAGGGCGGCCTCGCCGACGGCCGCCTTCCGGGTATCGACCGAGACGAGCACGTCGAGGTCGGCGATGGCCTCGATGACGGGCGCGACGCGGCGAATCTCCTCGTCGACGGGGACCTCGTCCGCGCCGGGACGGGTGCTCTCGCCGCCCACGTCGATGATGTCCACGCCGGCGTCGACCATCGACCGCGCCTGTTCGACGGCGTCGTCGATGTCGTAGAACTCTCCGCCGTCGTGGAAGCTGTTCGGCGTCACGTTCAGGATGCCCATGACCGCCGTGCGGTCGTCCCACGGGTAGTCGCCGCCGCTCGGGTCGTCCTCCTCGTCCTCGGCGGCGACCACGTCGGCACGAGCGTCGCGCGAATCTCTTCGGCGACGCCCGCGAGCGCGTACGGCCGGGCTTCGAGGCTCGCCGTCAGCCGCTCGAACTGGTCGAGCGTGCCGGTCAGGACCACGTCGACGAGTTCGCCGCCGAACTCGTGGCCCGAGACGGCGCAGTCGCCGCCGACGGACAGCAGTTCCTCGCGGAGCACTCGGGCCTGTCGGCGTTGGACGCGGGTGTGGACCGTTCGGTTGACCGCCCGCTTCGCGCGCTCGCACCGGTCGGCGGCGTCGGCGACGTTCGCGCGGGCGAGGGTCCGACAGGCGTCGTCGAGAGTGCGGTGGGCCTTCGGGACGACCGCCCGCGTCCACGTGGTTCGCGCCTCGGC
>NZ_JAMYJY010000258.1:0-298 GCF_024136985.1 Haloferax sp. AB510 | reverse complement strand
GGTCAGTCACCGTCACTTCGTAGGTGTACTCGCCCGGCGTCGTCAGCGTGACATCCCCGCCGGCGCCCGATGGTGTCGGAGCATTGTCGACGGGAGCAGACAGGACTCGCCAGTCGTACGTGAGGCGCGTCCCCTCGGGGTCCGAGGAGTCGCTGGCGTCGAGCGTGACCGACTGGCCTTCGTCGATAGTCGACGGCGAGGCCGTGAGCGAAGCGGTCGGTGCGGGGTTTACGTCGGCGACGGTCACGGTGACGGTGGCCGTGTCGGACTTCCCGTCGCCGCCGCGGTCGGTCACGGT
>NZ_JAMYJY010000257.1:0-317 GCF_024136985.1 Haloferax sp. AB510 | reverse complement strand
CGTGTTCTTCCACATGGAAGATGTTGGCGGTCCGGACCTCGAAGAGGGTCAGGAAATCGAATTCGACATCGAGCAGGCCCCCAAGGGCCCGCGCGCGACGAACGTCACCCGCCTCTAAGCAGGCTTCCGTTCACCGCAGTACATTCACAAACTGACGAACTTTCCTCCGTTTTTCACGACCGTGAGCGGCGGCGTTCGCGACCGGGTGAGTGAGTCACAGACATGCGGAAGGGTTATCCGTCCGCAGGGTCGTTGTACAGTTGCAATGGCGAAAGGTAAGGTCGACTTCTTCAACGACACTGGCGGCTACGGTTTCA
>NZ_JAMYJY010000256.1:0-318 GCF_024136985.1 Haloferax sp. AB510 | reverse complement strand
CGTCGCAGGTGACGAGGAATCGGGAGTCCGCGGAGTTCATCCGCGTCGCCAGCGCGTCGGCGGAGAAGCCGCCGAAGACGACCGAGTGCGGCGCGCCGATGCGGGCGCAGGCCAGCATGGCGATGGGCAGTTCGGGAATCATCGGCATGTAGAGCGTGACCACGTCGTCTTCCTCGACGCCGAGGTCACGCAGCGCCGCCGCGAACTCGTTTACCTCGCGATACAGGTCCTGATAGGTGTAGGTTCGCGTCTCGCCGTGTTCACCCTCCCACTTGATGGCGACGCGGTTCTTGTCCCCGTTTTCGACGTGCCGGTCGA
>NZ_JAMYJY010000255.1:0-319 GCF_024136985.1 Haloferax sp. AB510 | reverse complement strand
TTCTGAGGACGCCCGTTAGGGCGTTCACTGTCCAGCTTCACGCGACCGGCTGTTCACTCAGAGAGACAAAAAATTCTCCGATTACTCGGGGTTGAAGGTTCTCATCAAGCTGTTTGGCAGTGGGTACATCGGCTGGCTGACAGCGGTCACAACCCGCCTGAGGCGAAGCCGAAGCGGGTTGCGGTCGACGAGACCGCTGTCAAAATCAATGGCGAGTGGTCTTGGTTGTACGCTGCAATAGACATCGAGACAAAGCTGATTCTTGACGTCGAATTGTTTGGACGACATGGTACCGATCCGGCTGCTGCGTTTCTCCATC
>NZ_JAMYJY010000254.1:0-325 GCF_024136985.1 Haloferax sp. AB510 | reverse complement strand
GAGGGCGGTGTCGGCCTGCATCTCGCCGTCCACCGGGAAGTCCACGTCGGGGTCGGCGTGCAGTTGTTCGACCGCGTCGCGAGGCTTGCGCGTCCCCTCGTTCGTGACGCTCCCGAAGTCCGAATACGAGAGGAGCGCCGCGCGGGGTTCGACGTTGAAGCGCCGGGCGAGTTCGGCGGTGTGTTTCGTCACCTCGGCGAGCACGTTCTCGTCGGGGTCGAGGTTGACCGTCGCGTCGGCACAGAAGATAACGCGGTTCCGGAACGTCAGCATGTAGACGCCGGCCGCGTAGTTCGCGTCCTCGGCGGTGCCGATAATCTGCAGC
>NZ_JAMYJY010000253.1:0-340 GCF_024136985.1 Haloferax sp. AB510 | reverse complement strand
GACTTCGGTGGCTACCTCGACGGCATCGACGGAGGCTACGAAGACCTCCGCGGTCAGAGCGAAGTCACCATCGAGGTCGGCGCGTCCGGCAACGGAGGTAACCTTGCGTTCGCACCGGCTGGCATCTGGATCGACCCCGGCACGACCGTAACGTGGGAGTGGACCGGCGAAGGCGGCGGCCACAACGTCGTCGCGAGCGAGGGTGCGTCGCTCGACTCCGGCGCGTCCGTCTCCGAGGCTGGGAGCACCTACGAGTTCACGTTCGAGAACGGTGGCATCACCAAGTACCACTGCGTGCCGCACGAGGCGCTCGGCATGCTCGGCGCGGTCGCCGTCGGCG
>NZ_JAMYJY010000252.1:0-357 GCF_024136985.1 Haloferax sp. AB510 | reverse complement strand
CACGGGTGTGGGTCGCGCGGAACGACGACGACCCGCGCTGTTCGATGTGGCAGTCTATCATCCTGATCTCGCCGACCGACCGTTCGGTGATGCGAATCCCGGCGACGCCGTTCGGGTAGCCGGGGAGCGCCGCGCCCTCGCGCATGTAGACGCGGCGGATGACGTTGACGCCCTCTACCGAAGTGCAGTCGAAGAGGAGCAGTTGGTCGCGCGCGTGGCTGTCCGTGGGGGTGCGGCCGAGCCACTCGACGTCCTCGATGAGTGCGCCGTCGTCGTTGGCGAGCCAGATGTCGGCGCTCGTGGTGTCGTCGTCGGTCTGCTGGATGGAGAAGTTCTTCAGGACGTGGTGGTCCCCGC
>NZ_JAMYJY010000251.1:0-358 GCF_024136985.1 Haloferax sp. AB510 | reverse complement strand
TCGACCGGCACGTCGAAAACGGGGACAAGAACCGCGTCGCCATCAAGTGGGAGGGCGAACACGGCGAGACGCGAACGTACACCTATCAGGACCTCTACCGCGAGGTCAACGAGTTCGCCGCCGCGCTCCGCGCGCAGGGCGTCGAGGAAGACGACGTGGTCACGCTCTACATGCCGATGGTTCCGGAACTCCCCATCGCCATGCTGGCCTGCGCCCGCATCGGCGCGCCACACAACGTCGTCTTCGCCGGTTTCTCCGCCGAGGCGCTGGCGACGCGGATGAACTCCGCGGACTCCCGATTCCTCGTCACCTGCGACGGCTACTACCGCCGCGGCGACCCGCTCGACCACCTCGACAA
>NZ_JAMYJY010000250.1:0-399 GCF_024136985.1 Haloferax sp. AB510 | reverse complement strand
ATGAGTGCCAGCAGGAAATCCGTCTCCGCGTACATTCAGCGGCCGGCCTCGTCTAGTGCTGCGTTACGTGCTTCCTGCCGGAGTTCTTCCGCCGTCTTCTCAACGTCTGCGAACTCAGAGCGAAGGGCATCGAGCGGATCCTCCCCGACTGGGATCAACTTGATACCGTCGTGAAGCTGGACGATATGGTAGTGTTCACCGTATCGCTCTCGGATTTCTTTTGGGAGTGTCAGGCGCCCTCGACCGTCCAGCGTCGCTTCGGACATACGCTCATATTTTGTGGGTAGATACAAGAGCGTTCCCCAGATCCAATCTAATACCCACACAAGCAACTCACGCTCGTGTGCTGAACTCACCCTCTGTCTGTGTCACGCCGCTCTTGAGAGTGATCGGTGAGGT
>NZ_JAMYJY010000249.1:0-447 GCF_024136985.1 Haloferax sp. AB510 | reverse complement strand
ACTGGTGTTCGGCCGACATCGGCTGGATTACGGGCCACTCCTACATCGTCTACGGGCCGCTCGCACTCGGTTCGACGACGGTGATGTACGAGGGGACGCCCGACTTCCCGAACCGCGACCGGATGTGGGACATCGTCGAGAAGTACGCCGTCGACGTGTTCTACACGGCCCCGACGGCGATTCGCGCGTTCATGAAATGGGGAAGCAAGTACCCCGAATCGCGCGACCTGTCGAGCCTCCGCCTGCTCGGTACCGTCGGCGAACCTATCAACCCGCGCGCGTGGAAGTGGTACTACGAGCACATCGGCAACGAGAACTGCCCGGTGGTAGACACGTGGTGGCAGACCGAGACCGGCGGCATGATGATAACGACCCTCCCGGGTGTCAAGAACATGAAACCCGGGTCGGCCGGGCCGCCGCTGCCGGGTATCGACGCCCAAATCGTCG
>NZ_JAMYJY010000024.1:0-41144 GCF_024136985.1 Haloferax sp. AB510 | reverse complement strand
ATACTCATACCTGATATGACCACTGGTGGCTAGTATATACTGTGCATTCAGATTGAGAAAACCACCATGGTTTGGTTAATCTGGCAGGTAGGTCTAACTGATTTTATCATTCCCAGAACGGTGCGGAACTACCAGACTGATTATGATGATTACCAGAAACAACCTGACAAAAACCGCTCAGATTGACTCTCATCGCCGTGGAAATTCGGACGAATACTGGGCAGCTAGTTTCGTCTTAAACCCCCGCAGATAGTGAAGGCAGTATGAACAGGAACTCATCTACTATCGGTGACCAAAAAGAGTCCAACCTACCGCTACCGAAGGTTGAAGTCTTGAACTATCGTGAGGAAGAATCATGAGCGATCATTCGGGGATGATGCATTTTGAGTCTGCAGTAGCAGTTCAGGAATTCGTGAATGAGCACCTAGCTGACTATCGTGTTGTCGCTGAAAAGTACGACACCTATGAAGCCGCGACTGCCCTCCAGAGTGACTTCAATCTGTGTCCATGGAGTATCGCTAATCAGTTCGAATCGCCTGTTCCATTTGACGAATTGGCTGGCCCCGATCCAGTTGATATGGTCAATCATCTGTCCGTTCTGTGTCTTGAAGAGATCATTGATGAATTATTGGCTCAAGATGGTTGATTGTCCAAGGTTGAACTAGTTTGGCTCACTTCGCGTAGACATTTTTTCTCGCCTCCAAGGGTGGAGGCGCACTAGTGATCAACCAGAAGACGATACGTTGCAGTAAGCGAACAGCACTACCTGAACAACCAGACTCACGTACGAGGGCGGTGAAATGACTCCTTCAAGCGGTACTCTGGATGCCGTTTCTGTGTTTTCCCTTCTCGGGAATCAACGACGTCTACTCGTTATCCGCTATCTATCATTGTTCGATTGTGAAACGACAGTTACTGTTCGGCATGTTGCACGAGTTGTCCGTGGTGTTGAAATTGGTACACCACCTAATCATGTAACGACTAGTGAGTACGAATCGGCATACAATAGCTTGATTCAGAACCATCTTCCAAAGATGGACGAGTACGGACTGATCAACTATAACGAGCAGAGAAAGTCGATTGTGGTATCTCCAGTACTCAGCCAATACGCGTGTCTTGCGTCTGCGACCGAAGTCATCACCTGGTACACTCAGTAGCTTTGCTCATCGGTATTTTCGTGAGATAGGCCGTTCTATCCCTTAATGGGATTCGTTCCATCTCAAATGGGCTTATTCATATCGTTTGACAAGCAGGAGAAAGGAAAGAGACATACTAAGATGAGATGGATGTATAGGTAACAAGGTGATTTGATCTGTGCGATTCTACGTTCCAGAATGGGACGATGCCGTCGATGCTCATTATGATTTCGAGCACGACGAACTCTCTTCAGTTAACCGCTCTGAGCGTGAGCTAAGCTATATTTGGGATATCTTTGAGTACGACACGACACCTATTGACGGCGTTCTAATCTCGCGCGAACAGGTTGAGACAACGACCCGAAAATCTGACCGGTTGCGCCGGCACGGAGTCTACGATGACCCTATCCTCGCAATCCCTGATTGGCTCCCGACGATCAGCGACTGTGGTGCGTGGGGCTACAAATCGCTCCCGTTTCCTCCCTACGATAACACGGAGATGTTGGATTTCTATGAAACCCTTGACGTCTCTGTTGGTGTCACGATTGACCATCTCGTGTTAGGTTCTGGGAAGGATAAAGGCCGCCTCTATCTCGACGAGCGTGCGTTCACCGATGGGTTCTCGAAGTCTGATATCCCGGACTGGATAACTGATGTTGTCGATTTGATGGTTGATGAATGGCCAACCGAATGGCCAAGTTATGTCGATGAGTACGAACCGAGTATTCGGACACGTGAATCTATCAGTCCCTTCACCCGAGCTGACTTCGAAGGCGAGGTTGATACTGTGCTCTCTACATTAGCTTCGGACTCGCGTGCGGTATACCGGAGTGACGATGCCTCATTCCGATACGATTTGACTCTTGATAACGCCGAAGAGATGTATGAGCAGTACCAAGCTGGCGACTATTCGTTCCGACTGATGGTTGCCATCCAGGGGTGGGACCCCTCTTCGTATGTTGAGGCGCTCGAATCTGTCCTTTCGATTGGATACGACTACGTCGGCATCGGTGGTGTTGCTGGGAGTCCGATCCACGACGTCAGAAAAATTGTGAAGAGCGTCGGAAAGTCGGTCAAAGACTTCGAGCGCGAACACACCTGTCGGATCGATACTCACGTGTTCGGGTTTGCGAAGACCGAAGGGTTCGATGCAGTTGGGCGTTCAGGAATGACGAGTTTCGACAGCGCCAGCATGCTTCGTTCGGCATGGACTGGTGGCGACAACTATCGACTAACCAACGACGAACGGTATGACGCGATTCGTGTCCGGTATCCATCGAGCCGAGATTCACTACACGAGTCAGTCGAAAAGTCACTCCGTGGACGAGAACTGTTAGTTGCGCTGCGAGCGTACGACGCCAGGAGATCGATCTCTGCTGCCGTTGACACGTGGTGCGAAACGGCAGCGACGATTATCCCCGAGACGCGGGAGTACCTTCGAGAACACCGCCATGAAGACCAGTATGACCAGTCGCTGCTGCAAGATATCGAAGAGGCGTTCCGTGACGACTTCGAGTACGCCCGCGAGTTGCAGGCGAGTTTCAGCGACGCTCTCCGTGGAAAGCTTGTGAAACTGCTGCGCAAAGACAGCCCAGAAGACCCAGTTCCCTTCGCTGAGTATGACGAGCTATTAAATACTGCAGCGACTGCATTCTCAGACTTCCCGCGAATACCTGCGCTGATCGAGGATACCGAGCCGACACCGCTCGAGAGAATCTGGACTGCAGTTGAGGACTACGCTACGTGGATCGGTGATGATGACCTCCTCGAAGACTACCGTCGCACGCTTACGAACCGACCATGGGAGTCTTGTGAGTGCCCAATCTGTAGCGAACACGGTATTGAAGTCTGTATCTTCCGCGGGAACGACCGGAACCGACGGCGTGGATTCCACAACACACGCCGGTTCTACGACGAGTTTACTGACGCAATCCCGAAGATTCTCGTAGCAGTTCAAGGATCTGCAGGACTCAGTCGGTATGATACTATTGAAGACTATCTCCGAAATGAAGAGCCAGAGTTCTGGGAGGCGGTCCATGATCTGCCGGTCGCTGAGATCGGTGTGTTCGATGCAGCAGGTGTCCGCGAGTGGTGGACCGAAACGGGTCAAACCGTTTCCTTTGCACCAACACGGATGCGAGAGAACCTTCAAAAGCAGGCGAACCGCTATCAACATCTGTTCCTTGTTACACCAGACGGTGACGTCGATGATGAGATCGGTCAAGCAGTTGCAGCGAGTAATTGCGAGCTACAAACATTCTCCAACTCAACGGACCTCAGACGCGAGGTTCTGGAGGCGTGTGGTGAAGATTACGTTGTTGGTGATGATTTCGTCCCGCACGTTCCCCAAGTGGACCCTACTGATGGCCTGAACATTCTCGTCGTCGACCAATGCTCTGGGAGCAAGGAGTTCCCGGACGGTGCACCGGTATTCGATGCGGAGGAGACGCTTGAATATTCACGGGAGGAACTCCTTGAAAGAGATAACGTTCCCGAGATTGCCGCACGCGACCTGTATACCGGACGTCAACAAAAGTACGTTCGAGAGGCTGTTCGGACACTTCGCGATGACGGGCACGACGTTAGTCGGTATTTCATTAGTGCTGGCTTTGGACTCGTCTCGGAAACTGAATTGCTCCCACCATACGAAGTCACGTTCAGTTCGATGAACGTCGGCGAGATTCGTCATCGCTCGTCCGAGTTGAATATTCGCCCTGACTTGGAGGCCGTCCTCAAGCAGGGTGATTACGATGTAGTCTTCTTCACACTCGGAAGTGACTACTACACGAGCATTGATATTGACTCGCTCGTTCGCGATGTTCCTGCGGATCAGATCGGTGTTGTGTTTAATCGCGATCTAGTCAACGATCAATATGACAACATTGTGTCGGTTGGTGCGCGGACCGAAGACGCGAAAAATCACGGCACAATCGTTGTTGGTCTGAAGGGAGTATACCTCAAAAACTTCGCCCGCCGCGTTGGGACTGTTGACTCACTTGATCCAGATCTCGTTGAAACACTTTGCCGCGAAGTCGTAGACGGGCCAACACAAGCGGCACTTGAGCAGTATTAAATAGAATCTCGATCTTACCTTCCAACCTTCTGTCTATTAGACTATTATCTAAGTAGACTAACAGCCTATCCGAGCGGGAGGCATGTTATACAGACGACGAACACTCAGACTCTCACACGGAGAACTAGAGACTCCAGTTCTCTTTCCCGTTCGCAATGTTGGGAAGCGGTCAAGTGATAACACTCCACCGTATGTCGGGTCAATTCCGGACTTACCAGTGGCAATGATCAATACACGAGCGATCCGGAACCGGGAACCGATGTGGAAGCGGTTAACAAATGGAGTTTCACTTCGGGAAGAGATGGGTGTTCCGGACGAGACAATTGTATTTGCAGACAGTGGTGGTTTCGATTTTAGTTCAGAAGAAGTCGACACTACCCCAGCAAAAACCCTTGAAGCACAGCAACAATTGGGTGCAGATATTTACGGAACTGTCGATATTCCACTCTCCCGTGAGAATCGAGCAGCAGAGAACCAGCGCCGAGTGAACCAGAGTGTCGAATATGCACTAGAGGCGAGTGACGAACATTCTGGAGACGCAGTACTTCTCGCAAGTGTACATGGATATGACCCCGAGACTGTTCGGAACTCCATCGCACACCTCGAAAAATACGGTAACTTTGATGGCTACGCTCTCGGGAGTATGGTTCCAATCCGAACAGATTACAAAAAAGTAACTAAATTGATATTAGCAGCGCGAACTGCGACAAATAAACATCTCCACGTCTACGGGCTTGGCGGGCTTGTATACCAACCACTACTATTGTATCTGGGTGTTGATAGCTTTGATTCGTCAGCGTTCATTCGAAGTGCCGGGAATCGGAACTATCTGATCCCCGGGTTTGGTGGCGAAGAATTGCGGAACATCGAAGCGTTAGAGCGGTTGCCGTGTCCGTGTCCAGTCTGTGGTCCACGGACACTCGCGGAGATCCGTGAGGACCGGTCTGCGCTCGTGCAACACAATCTGTGGGCGTTAGCGACCGAGTTGCGTCGGTTCCAGTACGTTGCTGAATCTGGACGAGACATCGAAGAGTATCTCGATCTCAGATTCAACGGAAACGAGGTCACAAAGCGTGCATATGAGACTGCAAAGCAACAAGTCCGGAGGCTCACATGAGCGACGAACGGGCGACGATACGTCCGGTCACGTTGAGTCGTCTTGTAGAACTCACCGATAGTTGCGAAGATGGCTACAAGTCGACGGACGAACTTGCAGCAATCCTCGATGTGACCCGTCGCCGAGCCCGCGAAACGATTCTCGAAGCGATGCGGATCTCACTATTATCTGGAGAGGAAGATATTGATGGCACGATTTATACGACAACGAGTGTTGGTGAATCGTTCTTAACTGCAATTAAAGCTGAAGATTGGGAAAAGGTGAGCTCAATCCTTGCCGTCCGAAGTCCTCATTACGGTGCATTTCTCGAAGCACTCGCCACAGTTGAGAACGTTGGTCTCGATGGCCTCTTAGAGTTCCTTGAAGAGACTCATGAATACTCACCATACTCGTTCAATCAAACTGGAATAGAAATTGTCGGGGATTGGGCTGAACGCCTCGGAAGCGTACAGAGAAATGCGTTTACTGGGAACTACTACCTCTCGAATAACCCTAGAGTCCCGGACAACTTCCATTTTATTTTGCTAGATGTGTATGACGAGCTTGAACAGACTACTGGGATCAATCTACGACAGCGGTACCTGTCAATTCCACGTCTCAGAGAGGAAACCTGTGAGCGGATTGGTTGTCGGCGGCACGATTTCGACGACGCAGTCCTTGCGCTATGTCAGCAGAACGTCGGACTACTCGAACTTTCTGGAGCACCGATGGATACTGCCGCCAAAGATGCAGCACTTGGCATCAAACAGCTTGAACTCGCAGATGAGGGGTCACTAATTACTACATCACAATCAACGCAGCAGGTTATGTCGGGCCTCGAATTGCACGGAAAGAAATACTACTACTTTGCGGTTCATAACCGCAACATCACGTTTGAGCAGGAGACACACTAATGTCCAACAACTTCACCATCACCGATCAACAGCGAGACTACTCACAGTACGACCTTCGGGGAAACCCGTTCCCCTACAGTCCAGTTCCCGCTGAGAATCCCGAGATATTTTGTGGCCAAGACCACGTCTCAGAGAAAATCAGTTCGACTGTGTCTTCGGTCCTGTCGACTGGCAAGTCGAAGCATCTCGTCGTAACTGGAAAATACGGAAACGGAAAATCGCACACCCTAAAGTATACACGCTCACTTCTTCGTGACCGCGACGACGTCGTTGTCGGTTACGTTGCACAACCAGGTGAAGGATTCCTCGACATCTACCACGAGTTTGTCTATGATCTCGGGTTTACTCATCTCCAGAACTTGGCCTACGAATATCTCGCGTCAATCACTCGGCGTTGTTCAGAACTGTCTCCCAGTGGTGCAGCAGAGATGAAGTCGCTGATTGACGAGGGTGATGTCTTGCTTTCCGAGATTGTTCCTGAAGCAATCAAACAATTGAGTGACACAACGAAATTTGCTGACTTCGCTCGTGCGATCGTCCATATGATCTATGAAGATACCAATCTCTACGCTTGGCAATGGTTGACTGCTGAAGGGATTCGGTACGAACAGCGCAAAGAGATGGAGATTCACAGCGCGCTTGACGATGATACGATGGGCGTTCGAGCGTTTACAGCACTCAAGAATATGCTACTGGACCTCGGGTATACCGCTGTTTTCGTCTTTGTGGACGAGTTCGAAAGTATTGCTCGACTATCGCCAAAGAACGAACAAGCGACACTCAATAGCGTTCGTCATCTCATGGATCAGAACAGTTCTGGGCTGTGTTTGCTTTTTGGTTGTGCACCTGAGGTTTGGCAAGACGTTATGAGTGAATACCATGCGTTTAGTGAGCGTATCGGCCAAGAAGTGACTCTCAAACCACTAACTAGAGAGCATCTATATGATCTCATTGAAGACTACCTTTCTCTCGAACGTACGACAGAGCATGGGTACGTTGGGTTACAACCGTTCACCAAAGACAGTCTAAATCATATTCTTCAGCGGTCGCAGGGGAACGTCCGGCAAATCCTCGCGTTGTGTAGCCAACTTCTCGACGATGCTGTGGATGCTAACTATGACGCTATTTCTGCGGATGTACTGAGGAGGCCTTCCGACAGTAAATCGATGAAGAAATAGAATCTAGCTGTCAATAATCGACAAATCTCTTTCTATCTACTACCTATAGTCAGACAATGTTGGCCCTGAATACGGTTGGATAGTATTCCATTCATCAAGACAATCTGATTTAATCTGCTCAAATACACCCCTCCCAGCGACAGTCAACAGATATCGGTTTGATCGAATTTTCGCGAGACGAAGATGTGTCAGCCACTTATAATGAACTTTAGCACGTGGTATCCACGAGCTGTCGCTCTCAACGCTAGGATACAGATGACCAACTCGCTCAGCAAAGCTCTGTACTGCAGGCGAGTTCTGTGTTACTGGTACATACTCCGTTGACAGTTGTTGCAGTACCGCTGTCATTGGTAACTGGTGATTGTGGTAAATAACTAGCCAAAAGAGCAACCGTTCAGTACCTGATAGAGACGATTTCACGCCAATTCCTAATTGTGAGTTAACATGGCTTTGCTGAGCAGGTGATTGGTAAGATTTTGCGAGCCATCGTCCACCATCAGTTACCCCATCCTCATCCAGGAGTTCAAGCAGTTTCAACAGACGGATTGTGTGTTGAACTTTTCTCGACCCGACATCTCCCCTACGCAGAGCCAATGTCTGCAAATCACTATTTGGCTCACGATACTGTAGTGTGAGTAGCTCACATGCTAATGGCAAGTCATCCCAATCAGGTTGGATTGTGGTCAAATGCTTGGTTGACGACGTTGCCATTGTTCTCACATTCACTTAGGAACTGACAGATATGTATACTTCATTATTAATACAAATTTTTTCAATTCGGAATGAATTGGAGTAGTACTTAGTCGATTGAAATACGATAGATTTCGGCTGATTCGACAGGTAGCTCATCGCTGTTACTGCAGTCATTTTGTCTGCCCCCTTCGGGTGCGGGGCGACAACTCGCCCTACTGATTCAAATGTCACAGCCAGACACAGCCACGCAGACAGCGACGTTCAGCGACGCACCCACCCGAGCCGACGAGATGCACGACGCGCTCGACGACTGGAGTACAGACCTCCTCGCTGAGACGACCACCGCACGCGCAAGCGATGCGTTCCAGCGGTGGCTCGACATCCAAAGTCGGTTCCACGACTACTCGGCGCGGAACGCCCTCCTGATTTCGTTGCAATGTCCGGGCGCGACACACGTCGCGGGCTACCGGACGTGGCAAACCGAGTTCGACAGACAGGTGTCGGAAGGTGAGTCGGCGATTTGGATCTGGGCTCCGATCATGGCCAAAGTGTGTCCGGCCTGTGGCGAACCGAAGTCCAGCCACGACGACGACTGTGAGAGCGACGGTGTGCCGTACTCCGAGTGGTCGAGTCAACTGCGTTCGTTCAAGCCGGTCCCCGTGTTCGACGTATCGCAGACGACGGGCGAGCCGCTGCCGTCGTTGGAGACCGCCACGTACGGTGACGCGAGCGACCTCGTCCCCAGGCTCTGTGCCGCGGCGGAGTCGCTCGGCGTGGACGTTGCGCTCGTGTCTCCGAGTGAGTGGTCCCACGGCGCGGCGCGCGGTGTGTGTGAATTCCCGCAGGGCCAGCGCCCGAGCGTCGCAGTCAGGCAGCGGCCGAACGAGGCGGACATGGCGACGACGCTCGTTCACGAGTTCGCTCATGGGCTGTTGCATGCGGACCGGACGAGCCTGCCAGAGCGCTCGCTGCGCGAAGTCGAAGCGGAAGCGGTCGCGTATCTCGTCGGTCGGCAGTTCGGGTTGGATGTCAGTAACTCAGCGTTCTATCTCGCTGCGTGGGCGGGCGAGGAGGTAGAGTCGGTGCTTGAACGGCTCAACCGGATTCGGTCGGTGACGGCGTCGATACTCGGGGCGGTTGACGATACAGTCGGGGGCAGCCAACGAGTACGGTAGTGTGGAGACGCGGGTACGCTCCCGAAGAACCACACAGGTTCCAGTTTCACTCTGTACCAGACGCCTATACGCACGCCCACCAACCACAGCGACATGATTCGGGACGCTGAGGTGTTGGACGAAGGCTTTGTGCCGAACGACCTCCAGCACCGTGATGCCGAACTCACGCACCTCGAGTCCGTCCTGCGACCGTTTGCGGACGGTGCACCTGGCCAGTCGGTCATCATCACCGGGCCGACCGGTGCTGGAAAGACGGTGACGGCCAAATACGTCATCGAACAGCTCACAGACGCCGCGCCAGCAGTACAGTCGATTCACCTGAACTGCTGGCGGAGTCACACGCAGTTCCGCGCGTTCTATCGGATTCTCGACGAACTCGGGTTGGCGACGGACATTCACCGCGGGTCGACGCCACACGACGAACTCATCTCACGACTCGAAGCGTACGACGGCAATCCAGTCGTCGTCGTCCTCGACGAGGCAGATCAACTCGATTCGACGGACATCTTCTATGACCTCCACTCGCTGCCGAAATTCGCCCAACTTATCGTCGCGAACGACCGCGACCAACTCTTCGGTCGGCTGAATTCGCGACTCCAGAGTCGCCTGCAGAGTGGCGAACACGTCACGATGTCCCGGTATCCGCCCGACGAACTCGTGTCGATTCTATCGGTCCGTGTCCGATGGGGTCTGGAAACCGGTGCGGTCTCACAAGATATCCTCGAACGGATTGCGGATGCCGCTGCCGGTGACGCTCGCGTCGCGCTTGGGATGTTGCGTCGGGCGGCCAACTACGCCGTCCGTGAGCACCGAGACGAGATCACGTTCGAGGTACTCGAAGCAGCGATGCCAGATGCACGGGCACAGATCCGCCAGCGAAACGTCGATGCGCTCAACGACCACCAACGAGCCGTCTTGGATACCGTCCGTGCCTATGGCCCGTTGAGCCCGCAGGAGATTTACGACCACTACGAACAGCAGATGGACGACCCAAACCAGCTTCGCACGGTGAAATCGTATCTCTCAAAACTGACCGAATACCGACTCATCGACGCTGAGGGGTCGACCAGAGACCGGGTGTATCGGCCGGTGCAGTCGACCTAGTTGAGCTGTTGGATATACTCGAAGGCGTGGAGTGGTGTGCGAGAGACATCAGTTGTAATTGGAGATAGTGAACTAGATTTGTGGTTCCCTCGTCACCGAGGTCACTAAGCAACGGACCCTGGTTTGAGAATTATAGGACATTCTAGTTGACTAGTGATTAATTTCTTTACCTTCAATTTCACAATACTGTATTGTATACTAACATGAAGCGGAGAGAGTACATCACGGCGTTCGGCACAACGATGATTGGACTCACAACGGCTTCGGGGCCTGTTGCGGCAGACACAGCAAATGGTTCGCTCGAACTCGTCAGTTCGCCGAATCAAGACGAGTATTCAGATGGCGAAGAAGTAAGTGTCACAGTTGAGGTCACGAACGACGGTGGAAGCTCAAACACGATGTACGTCGGCTATTCCGTTGTTGATCCGAGCGGGGCAATGCTCGATAACGGTAAAACAACCGACAAAGACACAGACTACCTCTCCCCAGGGGAAACTCAGGAAGTAGAGGTCACGTGGGAAGTCACAAGTGAGGCGTCGCCCGGTAACTACGGGTATCTCGTCAAACTCTGGGACGACAGACAAAACAATGGCGCACCTGACGAAGGGTTGTACAACGAATTAGACGCGATTGACCACTCCAACGACAACGTCTTCGAAGTAGTGTGAATCATCACTCGTAGGGCTCTTCTCCCCGATTTTTGTCAGTTTGGTTAACCTACTGGCGACAAAATTTCACGAAATCATATCTCTGGCTACTGACGAGGTCGTTGTGGTCCACGCCGCCGATTGAGTACATTCCCAACTGATTCGTGCAGGTCACGAATTGCACGAAACACGGGTCACCGCAGTCGTGCGATTTCGACGGTGACTATCGGGGTTTCGTGAACTCGTGTACCGACCCGAGTTCGCTTATCGGACTCCTGAGCGAACAGGTGTGTATGCGACCAGAGTTCCAACAGCGTCGTCGCACGTCGGCGACTGAGACGGCGCAGGCAACCCGCGACGCATCCCCACCCGAACTACCGACACTCGATGGCGGCTGCCACCGACTCGTCGTCGAAGACGAGCCGCGACCCGTGCAGATTCTACAGGCGCTCGTCTTGGACCACGCTCTCACCACCGGAGGCGACGTACTGTGGCTCGACGCCGCCACCCACGCGAACGCCGCGTCGCTGACGCGACTCTCGCCGAGTCGCCGACTGCTCGACCGAATCCACGTCGCCCGGGCGTTCACGCCGTACCAACACGCGGAATTGGCGACGACGCTCCAGTCGACGGTTGCCGAGGAAGACATCAACCCATCACTCGTCGTCTGTCCCGGACTCGATGCGCTCTACGATACGGACGAGGTTTCCAATTCGGTCGGGAAACAGCTCCTGTCGCGATCGCTCGCGGCGATTAAGCGAGTCGCGCGGGAGGTAGACGCGAGTCTGCTCGCGACGTACCTCGGCCGGCCTGAAACGAATCCGTACGCAGAAATCGTTGCCAGGGCCGTGCCATCGACGCTCTACTGCGAGCAGACGCAGTTCGGCCCGCGGTTCCGTGGGACCGACTTCGAGACGCTCGTGTATCCCGATGCGACGGGCATGCAGACGACGCTCGCGTTCTGGCGGACCGTCTTGGCGCACCGAGCAACCGCATCGGACATGGCCGTCGAACCAGCGACGCCGAGTGGGGTGATGGTCGATGGGACGCAGTAGTCCGACCTATCGCGACCTGCTGCGGCGACTCGAACACGACTGGGACGACTTCGAGCGCGCGCTTCGACGCCAGGATACGGGTCCGTACAGTCGATTGTGGGGGAATGCAACCCGATACGCGGACGCGGCGGGCTATCAGAATCCGCAGGAGCCGATGGACGCGGTGTTTCTGTCGATGCTCTTGGCGCACCAGCGGGCGCTCGAAGACCTCTACGACGAACTGGATGTGGCTGACCAGGCGGCGTGGTCGCCCCCCACCGACCGGAAGTGACGATGTGCTACACCTTCGACTTCATCGACGGCGACGTGTATCGCTGGACACCCGCAGGTGACGACGGAACCGCGACGTACGACATCGATTCGACGTATCGCCCGCGGTTCTACGTTCGTGGGGCACGCGAGACGCGAGCGGCGTACGAACGCGCACTCGAATCGCATCCATCGGTCGCCGCCGTGAAGACGGTCGAACGGCGGCCGGGATTTGGCGAGCCACCCGAGCCGGTGACGATGGTCGAAGCCACCGCAGTCGATGCGGTGCCGATGCTCGCCCACCAAACCAATCAGGTCGCACTCCCGGGCGAGCTCCGGTGCTACAACGTCGATTTCTCCCCGGAGTTCCGGTACTGCCTCGAAACCGACACCGACCCGACACCGAACACGCGACTCACGACGGTCGAGATTCACCTGCCGAGAGCGCGCGCGACCGACGACGAACTGTCGAAGGTGACTGTCGACGGCGAGACGGTCCGCGGGTCGCAGGCGGCGGTGGTCGACGCGGTGGCGACCCGGGTCGCCGAGCGCGACCCGGACGTACTGTTCGTCAATTCGGCCGCGGTGGTTCCGCGACTGTTCGCGGCGGCACGTGCGGAAGGGCGTACGCTCGAACTCGGCCGTGGCCCGCACGCAGCGACGTATCAGACACTCGCTGGCGAGTCGACGTATCACTCCTACGGACAGGTCGGCCACTCGCCAGCGCGCTACAACGTCCCAGGTCGCGTCGTCATCAATCGATCGGCCTCCTTTTTCCTGCGAGAGACGAATCTGGCTGGCTGTCTCGACCTCGTCGAGCGGTCGCGGAAACCGCTCCAAGAACAGGCGTGGGCCTCTATCGGAAACGTCCTGACTGCGATCCAGATTCGCGAAGCACAGCGTCGGGACGTGCTCGTCCAATGGCGGGCGTGGCGACCCGAATCGTGGAAGACGATGGGGTCGTTGTACACCGCCGACCGGGGTGGATTCACCTTCACCCCGGACGTTGGCGTCCACACGGACGTTCACGAAGTCGACTTTTCGAGTCTATACCCGAACATCATCATCACTCGGAACATCAGCCCGGAGACGATTCGATGTGACTGCTGTTCGACGCGCGACGTGCCCGAGCTTGGGTATTCGATCTGTGACCGTGCCGGTTATCTGCCTGACGTACTCGACCCACTTGTCTCGGACCGCGATGCGATCAAAGACCAACTCGAAGGAACAACCAACCCAACAGAGCGTGCGCGCCTCGAGGGGCAGTCGGCCGCGCTCAAATGGATTCTCGTCTCGTGTTTTGGGTATCAGGGCTTTTCGAACGCGAAGTTCGGGCGTATCGAGTGCCACGAGGCGATCAACGCGTTCGCGCGGTCGATTCTGCTCGACGCCAAAGACCAGTTAGAGCAGACCGGCTGGGATGTCGTCCACGGCCTCGTTGATAGCCTCTGGGTGACGCCTTCTCCCGAGTGCGACCAGCGGCCGCTTACGGCGGTCTGCCAGGACATCACCGATGACGTCGGCATTCGCCTAGAATACGAAGGAGCGTTCGACTGGGTCGCGTTCGTCCCGAAGCGCGACTCCGCGGAGGGCGCGCTGACGAAGTACTTCGGCAAATACGCGGACCCGACAGCCGATGGGTCAACGTACAAATACCGCGGTATCGAGTGTCGCCAGCGGAGCACACCAGCCTTCGTCGCGTCCGTCCAGAAGGAGCTCATTCGGACGTTCGACCAGTACCGCGACCCCGGCCCAGTCATCGACAACCTGGCGGCGCATCTCGAGGCGCTGCACGCGGGTCGCGTCGACCCCGCGGACCTCGCGATTAGACAGCGAACGTCGAAACCACTCACCGAGTACGACCAAGAGACACAGACGGTTGCGGCGCTGCAGCGAGCCGACGGACTATATGACGACGACCCGCCTGCTGGCGGGACGGTCGCGTACGTCGTCGTCGACGACGACAAGCGCGGCCGTGAGCGCGTTGCGCTCCGCGAAGAAGCGCCGTCGACGTACGATGCGGGGTTCTACGAGACGGCGTTGATTCGGGCGGCGACAAGCGTGCTGGCTCCGTGTGGCTGGACCCAGGCACGAATCGAACGAGCGCTCGCGGAGACGACCGAGACGTCGCTTGGCCGGTGGGCATAAGCGACCGCCGAGCAATTTTATCGCCCCCACACAGGGTGCGGGGGCTCATCACGAGCGCTCGCCGTGCCAATGACTACGACCCGATCACCTACCAGACAAGTCGCAGCGTCAACCACCCACCGCAGCCACGACCTCGTCCGTGTGACCGAGTGGCTGCCAGGAAGCAAGCCAACTGACTACGATATCGAACTGTCCGACGGCGACGGCTACCGAACGCGGTTTTGGCGCTGTCGGAACTGCGGTCACGAGCGAAATCGGCGCGACGAGTTCCGCGAGTCGTGTCGGGCGACACCCGGCCGCCCGCTCGTGAGCGACGGCGGCTACGCAGTCGAAGACTCGCGGACGTGGAAAGCACTCACCGAAGCGATGACCGTCCGATTCGGGACCGTCGGCCCGCGGTACGACGTCGAGTCGTCGAGCGGGAACACCTACGAGGTCGACCTCGCGGCGGGCACGTGTTCCTGCCCGGACCACCAGCAACGCGGTGTCGAATGCAAGCACCTCAGACGAGTGTTGTTCGAACTTCGGGCGCGCATCCTGCCCCAGCCGGACGGACGCTTCGCGCGGTGTGCGGCGGAGTCGCGTCGAGAGACGAAGGCGGTCCGTCAATCGCGGTGAATTGTATCTCCCCCAGAGGGGTGCGGGGGAACTTCCCTCGTACTTCCAATGGCAACGAATCATACCAAACACGACAGCGGCATCGCTGAGCGAACACCGACCGGACACGAGATTCTCGTCGTCACCGAGTGGGACGACGACGGAGCACCGTCGCTCGAAACACTCGCGCAGTTCGACCAGGGGCGGCGGCGCGTCTGGCGCTGTGTGAACTGCGGCGAAGAACAGCACGCGCCGTCGGGGTTCGAACAGGACTGCCCGAACCAGCCGGTGTAGGGCGCGATCGGCGCGACGACACGCGACGACCCGGGACGCACCGCCTGCCAATTTTGTTCCCCCCTGAGGGGTGCGGGGTGGCGAATCAGGCCACCTCACGACCGACAACCATGTCTCTGAGAGAAATCTACGACCGAACCTTCGACGAATCGTGCGGGAAATCCATCGACGCCAGCGAATGTCCCGAATGTGACGGCCGACTCACAACAGACGGCGGTGAAACGGCCTGCGAGGGGTGTGGGCTCATCGTCGACCAGTACTATTTCGACCACACGTATGGCCCGCGTGTGTTCGACGAGGACCCCCACTCAGTTCCGCGAACGGGTGGGCAGCTCACTCCGGCACGGCACGACAGAGGCGTCTCCGCGGAAATCGGCTACAACCGAGATGCGAACGGGCGGACGGTCTCGAGTAAGAAGCGACGCCAACTCTCCCGGCTTCGGCGCGAGCATCGGCGGGCACGCTTCGAGTCGAAAGCGGAGCGGAACCTCGCGACGGCGCTCGGTGAAATCAGCCGGATGGGGAGTGCCCTCGATCTCCCGTGGAATCTCATCGAAGAGGCGAGTCAGCTCTACCGGCGTGCCCAGGATGCAGACCTCATTCGGGGGCGGTCAGTCGAGATGATCGCCGCGGGGAGCCTGTATGCGACGTGTCGTCGGCGTGGTCTGCCACGCCCACGTGATGAAATCGCGAGCGTCGCACGCTGTTCGTGTGCTCAGGTGCAGACGGGCTATCGAGCACTCAACAGCGAGTTAGGAATCGATGCGCAGGTCGTCACCGCACGGACGTACGTCACTCGGCTCGGGTCGGACAGCGGCCTCTCCTCGCAGGTGCAGTCGCGGGCGTACGAACTCGCAACGAATGCCGACGAGGGCGGGATTACAAACGGGCGGAATCCGGCTGGCGTCGCCGCAGCGTGTCTCTATCTCGCGGGAACGGAACTCGATGTCGCCCCGACACAAACCGACCTCGCCGCACTCGCGGACGTGTCGGTCCCAACGCTCAGAGCGCGGTATGTCGAACTCACCGAACTGGCGTGAGAACCGGCGGCGACAGTCGGCTCCGGTCTGCTCAGGTGTCGTCGTCCGAATCGGAAGCGGCCGGCGGGCGGCGCGAGAGTCGGTCGAAGCGTGACTGAGCGGCCTCGGTTCGCGCCTCGGTCTCGTCGGGTTCGTACTGGCCACCGTCGTATGCGCCGTCAGCGACGGTAATCGTCAAGACCGCGTTTTGGGTTCTCGCTCGCCACGGCAGTTCGTCGCGGTCGACGACGAGTTGGTCGATATCCCGACCGTCGGCTTCGACGAGCAACACCGCGTGGTCGTCCTCGAATCGGTCGACTGTCGCCGTGTATGTCCCGTCTGGAATCATGCGTACGTCTCTTCGAGTACGACCGCACCGGTATTATCGGTCACGGTGATGGTGTCACCGCCGTTGTTCCAGATGGCCGAGCCGGAGCCCCAGTAGTAGTCTGTGGACGTATCGGTCCCCGTTCCGGTGTGGAGGGTGAGGGTCTCGCCTGCGGCGAGTGTCGTGTCCGACGGGAAGGTGTAGGTCCGGCCTGCGGCATCGGCAACTGTCCAGCCGGAGATATCGAGGGCGTCACTCCCGGTGTTCTCGAAGACGATGTACTCGTCGTTCAGGTTGTCCGTGTCGTCTCCCGCGGCGTCGGCGTGGACGTCCGCGACTGCGAGCGATGCGGCCGGGGTCTCGGTTTCGGTCCCGCCGTCAGTTGCGACCGGCGTGAGCGTCGCGACCGTTCCGTTGGTCGTGATGGTCGTCCGGGCGGTCACCTCCCCGGTCGTCCCCGGTTCAATCGCCGTCCCCTCGCGGAGTTGTGTCGGGTCAGTCGGTGCATCTCGTTGGGTGCCCACGGTGACGTGCTGGCCATCGCTTTCGAAGACAATCGTGCCGTGGGTTGCCGTCCAGTACGTCGGCACGGACTGCGCTGCCAACCGGGACAGCGTCTCTTCGTTCGGGTGGCCGTATTGGGAGTCGTACGCGCTCGAGACGACGGCGACCTTCGGCTGGACCGCTTCGAGGAACGGGGCCGTCGTACTGCCGGCCGAGCCGTGGTGGCCCGTTTTGAGCACCGTCGCGTGCAGCTGTGAGCCGTACGTCTCGACGAGATACTCTTCGGCTTCGTGTTCTGCGTCCCCGGTAAACAGGAAGCGACTCGACCCGAACTGGGTCATGAGGACGATACTGTTCTCGTTGCGGTCTTCGTTGGCGAGGTAGCCCTCGGGTGGCGACAGGACTTGGGAGGTCACCGTTCCCAGCTGGATTTCGTCGCCGGCCTGCGTGCGGTAGAGCGGCACGTCGTGTTGTTCGATGGCGTCGAGATACGCCTCGTACGTCTGGGAGGTGGAGGTGATGCCGGGGTCGTACACCGCACCGATACCGTCTGCCTGCGTTTCGAAGTAGTCAATAACGGCCGCGTTCCCACCGATGTGGTCCGCATCGGAATGTGAGGTCACGAGATAGTCGATGCGGTCGATATCGTGTGCTTGGAGGTACGAAAGCACGTGTTCGCCATCGTCTCGGAAATCACCGGTGTCGATGAGCATCGTCTCTCCGTTCGGTGCGACGAGGAGCGTGCTGACCGACTGGCCGACGTTGATGAAATGAACCTCAAGTGTTCCGTTGACCGACGTGACAGTCTGGGATGATTGTGTCGTCGCCGTTGGCGTCGACGTGGTCGTTGCTGTCGGCGACGCAGTTGTTCCTGTGTCGGGTGCGGGGCCACCGGCACCAGTACAGCCGGCGATGAAGACGAGGAGGACGACCGCAATCGTCCGAACCTGGAGAGCCATACGACGTCATCGCCGGCAGGTGGTTTATGTTTTCGTGGCCCTGCGAAATCCGTGGCAGTTGCTACATACACGGAGTGCTGAATACAGCGCTGTCTGTGTAGGGTATGTATTTCGGTCCATAGGCTTATTCCTATGGAGGTAATAACATAGGGCGACGGATGGCGTCCTACATCACGATTGCAGATTGGAAGGCTGTCAAAGACGAATACGTCGTCAATGTAACCATCCGCCAAACGGAGGATAATAAGTATCCTAGTGGGTGGGACTACAGTCTCCATCTCGGCAGCCTCGGTGGGGACACCATCCTCCGGTACGACAACGCCCACGAACGGACGAAGGGTCACGAGCGACACACCGGGTCTGAAGTCGAGATAATCGACTTCCCTGGGATGCTGACGCTCTATGACCGATTCAAAGAAGAGGCCGAGGAGATGTCATCCGTCTCTTGGGACTGGGAAACGTGAGAAATCGCGACAGGTGATCACGACATGACGAAGCTCAAAGTAACGGTTGGAGAGGGGAACGACCTCGACGAAAGCACGAGACAGCGACTCAAGGCGGCACAGGCAGGCGAGGAACTCGAAGACGTTCAGCCGGTTCTGAACTTCGACTCGTTCGCAGAACTCAGTCGGCTGCTCAGTCCGAAGAACCTCGAACTGTTAGAGGCGATCTCTGAGGATGAGCCGGACAGCATCCGCGAAGCCGCAGAATTGGTTGACCGTGATTACAAGCAGGTTCACCGGAATCTGACTGAACTGGCTGACATCGGTGTGATCGACTTCGAAGGCGGTGGCCCCGGACTCCCGAAGAAACCCGTACTAGCCTACGACGGTCTCGAAATTGACCTACCGTTCAACAACTCGAACAACAACGTTGGTGCCGCCGCGCCGTAGCCTGCGAGGACCACGGCTCGACGAGCCGATACCGGGTCCCTCGCGTCGCGCCTTCTTGTTCGATAAGTCGTAGATTAGTCGTCAGCGAGGGGACGGTCCGAACGGCCGTGTGCGCCGGGGTCGTAATCGATGACCTCGGTCTCGTCGGGCATCGCCCGCACCTCAATCCCGCGCCACTCGCCATCGAGGCCGACGAGCGCCTGTGAGTACCCCAGTCGGTCAGACCCGGGGACGGCGTCTTGGACGAATCGCATCTGTGCGTAGTTGAGCCCGAACTCGTTCGCCCACGTCTCGTCCATCCCGTCGAGATGGTGGAATTGCTTGATAGCACATTGGTCGAGAATCGCTTCCGACTCCGGATGTTGGAAGAATTCGTCGACGGTCTGGGTGACGAGGCGAATCGAGAGGTCGTGGTGACGATGGTGGCGGAACACCGTCTCGAGGAACGACAGGCTCTCTGTGTCCTGCATGATGTAGCGGGCTTCATCGATGACGAAGACGACCTCGTTGTCGGTCTCTTTGGCCCGCTCGTAGACGGCGGCGATGAGCAACTGCATGAGCAGGCTCGTACTGCCGCCGACGGTGCCTTCCTGTTGGCCGAGGTCGAGATAGATGAGCTTCTCGTCGCGAATCTCGAACTCGGTCTCCCGGCCGAGATTCTCGTATCGCCCGCCGGCCGCGAAGGGCCGCAGCTGGTCGATGAGCCACGCCGCGTCGGCTTCGAGCTTCGCCGTCTCGACAGAGCTGCGAATGACGAAGTCGTCGGGCGTCTCGGACATCGTCGTCAGCACGTCGAGAACGTCACGCATCGTCGGGCTCTCGTTGTCGTGGGTCGCCACGTCGTCTGTGATGCCCTGTTCGTGATACGCTTCGGTGATGGCCAGTTCGAGCGTCGTGCGGTGGTCACCGAGGTGGATGCCACGGAGCGAAAAGAAGTTGGTCAGGAAGCTCAGCACGCTATCGATTTTCTCGTTGAACGGACTGGCGTCGTCGCCGAGTGTTCGCTGGACGCGCGGCGGAGTCGGCTTGATTTCGAGTGGGTTGAGTCCCATCTTCCCACCAACCGTAATCCGGTGGGCGTTGAGGGCTTCGGCAACGCCGGCCCAGTTGTTGAGCGGTTCGAGAATGATGCCGATGCGGTCTTTCGAGTTCGCAATCGAGCGGATGAAGTTCTGCTTTGCGCCGAACGACTTTCCGGAGCCGGGGTCGCCGACGGTGAACATCGCATACCCGTTTTCGCGGGCGAACGCATCGATAACGACCGGGCTGTCGTTGTGTCGGTGAATCCCGACTTCGACGCCGTCGGGTTCGAGAATCGTCGGGTTGTGTGGTGACGCAAGCAACGCTCCCACGGCCCCGCCGAGGGCAACCACGTCTTCGTCGAACGGATTCGGACCGAGGGGGGCGGCTGCTTGGAGCCCGCGGTCCTGTGCACACGTCGCCGTCTTCGGCGTGAGATTTGCGGGGTGGTCGCGAAGGCGTCGCTTGACGGTTCGAACCGCCTCGCGGAGTTCGCTGCGGGTGTCACCACGAACGGTCAGAAACATCGCCTGCGAGAAGACGTGTTGGCCCTCTTCGACGGCGGTGTAGGTCGCCGTTGCTTCGTCAGCCCGCGTCTGGAGATACGAGCCACGGACGGTCTGTTCGAGCTTCGCGTCGACTTGGAGGTTATCGGCGAGCGTCTGCAGTTGGTCGCGAGCACGAGCTTGGTTTTTCGGCTGTAAGCGAACCGTGCAGTCGAACTCGATATCGGTGAGATTGAACAGCTCGTTCAGATAGCCGTCTTTGGGATAGTCCGGGTAGGACGCCAGATACAGCGTCGTCGTCCATTGGTCGCCGACACGTGCGGCGCGGGTGTCCCACTCGATTGCAGCGGGCGCGGCCATCGATGCGTGTGCAGTATCGATTGCCTCCAGAATCGAGCGGTCGGCGGCCGCCTGCTCCAACACCGACTCATCGAAGACGGCAGTCGGGTCGAACGCCTCGGTCGTGTGGGTCAGGCGTCGCCAGCCGACGGTGAGCGCGACGCCAGCGAGAAACGCGAGCCCACTCCCAAGGACGGCCCACAGAACTGGTTCCGGTGGTGACGCGAGCGCCGATTGGAGCAGCAGTTGCTCAACCATCGGCATCCTCCCGTTGGCTGTGTCCGAGCGCTGGTGCCGTTCGGAGACTCGCCTCCGGGTCGCCGTACTCGTGGACGGCTCCGTTCCAGAATTCAACCGAAAGCAGGAACTGCTCGGTCGTCGAGAGCCGGCGGGCTGCCCAGCCGCGTTGTTTCCCGATGAGTTCCGTTTCGAGCGTCCGACAGCGTGTGTCGACGGCGTCGAACAGGCGAGCGCGGACCTCCGCCTCGGTGAGTTTCTCACGCCGCGTCACGAACGGCGTCAACAACACCCCCACGAGCGGCAGCGCGGTCAGTCGCTGCAGCGGTGTCTCCTCTTCGTTGAGATCGCTGTAGACCTCGAACGGGTCGACTTCGACGCCGAGGTAGTAGCAGATTTCCTGTGTCCCAGCCATCTCTTCGGGCCGCGTGTCGCGATACTCGGAGAGGAGTCGCTCGAACGCCGGGCTTTCGGCCACGTCTTCGTCGGTGAGTCGGTCATCGATGCGGTCGATGAGTCGGTCGACGGGGAACGGTCGCGTCGTCGCGTGGAGGACGAGCGGAAAGTCGAGTTCGTTGTTCGCGAACGTCTCGGCGACGTGCTGTCGTTGGGCCCAGTCACCGGACATCGCGAAATCCATGTTCGACGGGTTGAGTTCGACCATCCCGACCATCGTCCCATCACTCCGTTCGAGTGCGCCTGCACCAGGCCACGCCGCGGCGATGTTGGTGAGGTCTTGTGTCTCCTCGGCGGGGACGAAGGGGTTGTAATCGCCAAGCGTCTGTGCGTCACGCCCGGTCGCGTCGGTGTCGGCGTACGCCGTCGTGAGTGACGGCCGGCCGAGATAGTAGTGGACGAGGTCGCCGAGCCAGGCGGTCGTCGTTCGGTGTGACGGCGTCGCGTAGACGGTAAGGAGGCCGCAACACAGTCCCCCAAGGCCGAGCGGCCAGAGGAGTGAATCGATACCGGTCAGTCCAGCGATGAAGACCCCCACGATTGGGAAGCCAACGAGCGGGTAGAGGTCGCCTTCCTCGATGTTCAGAATCGGGATGCGAACCGCTTCACCGAGCGTTTTCAACAGTCGTCGTTCAGCAGGTGTCTCTTGTGACATTCAGTAGTAGCCAGGGTCGTTCTCAGTTCGGCGATACGTGGGGACGCCGCGCTGGCCGTTCGCATCGGCGGCGACGTGGTCGTGTTGCGTTGCCGTTTCTGGGGGAGCGGAGGGTTCGAGTGTGGTTTCAACCGCGTTGACCGCCGCAGACCGCGCACCGAGTTTCGCGACCGAGGCGGCACCAGCAGGCCCGCTGACGGCACCCGCAGCGACAACCGTGCCAGCGGTGGCTGTGAGTCGCCCGGTCCGCTGGACTGCCCGCGTCGTTCGTGGGATGACGTCACGAAAGAGTCGCCATGCGATGTAGACCGACACGAGCGGGAGCGAGGTCGCAAGGAGGTAGCGGGCGAACGCACTCCCTGGCACGAGGTCGAACGTAACGAGCGGCGCGAGCACGAGGTCGTATGCACCAAACAGCAGGGCAATCGGAAGTGGGACAATCAAAAGCGGGATGAACCGCCGGCACAGCGACGCCGTGAGTCGCGAGACGACAGGGAGATTGGCGTACGTGACTGCGAGCCCGAACGGCATCGCGAAGAGGTAGCCAAACAACAGCAGGTCGCGAACGACAAACAGCGCCTGGAGGCCCCACATACCGAGTGCCCCGAGCGCGCCGAGTCCGAACGCGAGAATCGGATTCGTAATCGTCACGACCAGCAGGTCGGACAGGAGCGTGCCGACACTCGTCACCGGCGGCAACAACAGAAGCGTGACCGCATCGACGAGTGTGAGCGACGCCGCGGCAATCCAATACCAGCAGACGATGAGGACACCGCCCGTCCAAGCAGACCGCGATGTCGCTCTCGCAATCAACGGGTTTCCGAGATTGAAGACGCGAATCGTGTTCCTCGCTTGGACGGCCATCACGAGCAGCAACAGCGCGAGGAAGGTGGTTTCGCCAGCGACGAGCGTCTCGTGAAGCGACTGCCACGGTTCGTTCGTCGGGACGCCGATGCCGAGGACGCTCCCCGTCTCTGGGGTTGGCGTTCCGAAGGCGGCCGCGCTCAACTGCTCGTAGCCATCGGTGATACCGCGCTGAAACCAGCCGGTGACGGCCGCGAGAATGTCGGCGAACCACTTGCTGCCGAGTTCAGATAGCGTCGAGTCAGCCATGCCGCCTCCGGGTTCGGGGTCGTGGTCGATGCAACTGTGAAACGGATCGTGTACTGCGTCGTATCATGGGTTTGGAGTACTGAGTCGGCCAAGTTGGTGTAGTGCGTACACCACGGCCCCAACGGCGAGCAGGAGTTTGAGAAGTTCCCAGAACGCGTCGGTCAGGCCGTGGGTCGTCGTGAGCGGGTGCCAGGTGGCAGTCGCTTCGGTCGCGACGTAGGCAGGCTGTCCCGGTCGCCACGTCGCCGGCCGGTACGTCGCCCGGTAGCTGCCGGGTTCAGAAACGACGACCGTCGCTTGGCCGGTTTCGTTGAGTGACACCGGCGTCCCAGCGACGGTGACCACGCCACCGGTGTGGTTCGTTCCGGGTGCCCCGGTCGACAGCGGTGCGCCCGTCGTGTCGTCGGTGAGGGTGACGCGAAGCGTCGCGTCCGTCAGCGAGCGCGACACGGTCGTGAGTGTGAGCGTTGCGTTCCGAGCGCGTTGTGGCGTTGCTGGGAGCGAACGTGTCGTCGGTGGTCCGGCAACGAGCCCGTGAAGCGTCACCGACGATGCCGCCGGCTGTCGGAGGCGGAGCCTGTCGACGTGCTGGTACGCCGTCGGTGTAGTCGTGAGATTCGAGTCATCGAACTGTGGGCGTGCGTGCTGCGCACCCGTTCGTTCTTCAATCTGTAGTGGCCCCCACGGCCGGTCCGGCTCCGGACGCGGGCGCGTTGGAACGGCATGAACGACGAGCGGTCGTGCTGTCGGGTGAACCACCGCCGTTGTCGTCGCAGTCGTCTTGTCGAGCGTCTGCCACGCTGGCTCTGCGGCGGTGTAGAACCGCCAGACGTTCTGGACTGCATGGTCGGGTGTCCCCGCAAGTGAGTAGCGACTCCATGGCGTCAGATTCGAGACGATAACACGTCGGGTGCCGTCGTGGTTTGCGAGGACAGCCGTGTCTGCACTTGGTCGTGTGACGACGACAGCCTGTGTCTGGGTGACGGTGACGTTCGCCGTGACGAGTTCGGTCGTCGCCTCGCGCGTCCCGTTTGCGGTGACTGTGGCCGTCCGTTCGAATGCGGCGGTGACGGTTGCCGTGAGTCGGAACTGTGTTCGCCCGGTCGGGAGCTGCCGATAGGTGAACGTTGGTTGCTGTGTGTTCGAGTCGGTCGCGACGATTCCTCGGTCGGTGGCAAACGAGACTGCTTCGACACGATGGGACTGCAGTCGCCAGGTGACGGTTGTATTCGCTGTCGTGACCGGTGTCGTGTCGACTCGATAATCGACGTAGCCATGGACGGTCCCCGTCGGCCGGACGAATCGCGTCGTCGTCGCGTTCTCGTGGACGAGCGTCGATGGTGAGACCGTCAGCAGCGATACCCGAACGTCTCGGAGTTGGCCATCGGAGCCGACAGGGGCCGACGATGGACCGAGCGACGTGGTTTCGTCACCCGGCGTCATCGACTGCCGAAGACGGTCGTTCGCCGCCGTCACGTTGGGCGGTGTCTCGTACGTGAAGTCCGTACACGTTGCCAGCAATTCGGCTGGTTGCGGGTCGCGTCCGTACTGCTCGCGGTAGCCGTCTGCTGTGAGACAGGCGTCCGCGTCGTCCGACCAGCGCGTCGCATTTGTGTGGGGGGCCGGTTGCGACGCGTTTCCGGGTGCTGCTGCTCCAACGCCAACCAGAGCGACGAGCGCCACGGCGGCGAGTATGCAGGTCACACGGCGGAGCGAAGCTGTAGAACCGCTCGGAGTGTGAGACCTCACGCGACCACTAGATCGGGACGAGGTCGATACACGTCGCGAGCGGGAGGCCCATCGTACTTCCAGCGACGGTGTAGAGCGGGCCGAGTAAGACGAGCGTGAGCGTCGATTTGAGTGCGGTTCGCTTGTGTCGCTTGATCTTCTCTCGTTGGTCTGGGCTGAGCGTGAAAATCTCAGACAGCGAGTTCCCCTGCCAGACGACGACGAGGCCGATGAGTCCAACCGTCGTCGTGAGTTGGAAGAATCCAGAGATCATCGTCGGGATTCTGTCTGTTTGACAGATGACGCTCTCTTGGGCGAGTGCCGGGTCAACAGCAATGAGACTGAGCAAGACGAACCCAATCAGCCCGTGTCGAGCGAGATATCTAACCGTCGGTACAGCGTTCGTGTGGGTCGAAGAGCGAGCGTGTGCTGCTGCTCGTCGGACCCGAGCGAATGGGCGAGTCATACTTCTTGGGTAGACGGGCTTTCACCGCGTTCGAATGGCGAGTGCCACCAAACTGTCACCGATTGGGTAGGAGTCGGAGACTATCGCTCGTTGTTCTCGATAGCTAGCAATAAATTTGACGCAGTATTATCTGATTTGATATTAGGCTCGAACTCATTAGAGCAAGAGACGATGAATACGATGCTATTCACTCAAATTATCAGAATTGGTTCGTTTCAGTTGGCAGAATTTATAATCATGGTTATTGTATAATTGATAAGTGAAATCAATCGACAATTAGGAAATTGTCCTAGTCTCTAATCGTGATAGTGTGATGGATCCTAATTAGGGGAAATACATATCATTCTGAATGGTTATTATTGTAACACCACCAACAGACCATGTCTATTATTGCTGTAACTGGTGCATTACTCACCGCTTCGATCTCGTCCGTGTCTATACTAGTCTTGGTTTATCTCAGACATCAAGATAAAATTGACTCAATGAAAAAGGCAGGAAACTGGAAGACGGAGCCATCTGACATTCCTGAATACCAATTAGCTATAGCTCTTAAGTACGCAATATATGCCGGATTTGCGGCGTCCGTAACCTGTGTCATTTCGCTGTTTTTGGCATTAGACGTCCACTTATCAACGAATTTTGAGTTGAATATTACTCTATCCGGGATTGCTGGTATACTACTTATTGGTGAAACGATTGCTATCGTGATAGGTATTATATACTTTGATGAAAAAGATCCATGAACGATGTTATCTGGTGGTGCGGGAGTGATTAAGCAAATCGTTGGGATTACACCAGACCACTTAGAAAACCGCGACCCAACAATAACAGTAAATGAGCGCGCAGATCATCTGCAACCAAGTGCGAAAGAGTTCATTAGTAACTTAGAAGAGAACCCGGTAGATGAAGCATTAACCCATCGAGAAATTATTTTACAAAGCTTTTATACTCTGTGTGATAGTGGTGGTTTTGAAGAAAAAGAGATCCTATCTTGGTCGTTCTTTGAAGAAATCTGCGAAAATGACGAATTGCTCATTGAGGCAATGAATGACTACTCAAAATGGGGCTCAAAAAAAGACGGAGATCAGCCAATGTCAGTCTATACGATGGGCCAACTATTAGCGAAAGAGATCATCTTACTTGAAAGATCGGAAGGTGTGGATTATTTCTCAAAATATTCTGAAGAGATAGCTCGGAACTGCGATGACGAAACCGCACAGGCAGCAATCGCAATTCGGCGTATTGCCAACGGTAACTAGATATACCGAAGTCGATCCCCGAGGTAGATCTTCAGATGCTCCTGCCGTAAACGGTCTACATCTTTATTATCGTCCTTACTGAGTCGTTCATAAAATACTTCTTTCTCAGACAAAAACGACGCGACATCGTTACGGAGTTCTTCCCAAGTGAATTTGCTGCTGTCCTCTGGTGGTTCTACCGGGACTTCTTTCGCAAAACTACGGAGAACTCTTTCAATGGCCTTCTGATCGCTTGGTGGTACAACTGGTACCACTCCGAGTAGTGAACGAACTTCTTTGACTTGAAGGTCGTTTGAATAGGAAAATTGCCTCGCTAACTCGATCCCATACGTGCGAAGACTGTTTCTGTGTTTCTGGTATGGGTGCTGTGCTTCTAAAAGCTGTAATACCGAATCTACGGCCTCATTCATCTCCGGCTCCACCTTTTCTTTTTGCAGAAGGCCAAGCGCACCTTCCGATCCGTTTGTCAAGCGCTGTTGTTTCTCTTCGCGTGCAATCTTGGTCCATTTAGTCTTCTCCGGCTTTTGACCCCTGAGATAGCACTTCTCAGCTTTTGAGTCTTTAAAATGAAGAATCGCCCCGGAAGTTTCGACATACATTACTCCTGTTCCTGGCTCAATCCGTTCTCCTGTGAAATCACATATACGCGCTTCAACCATTGTAGCAGCAATCTCTCATTTCGAGATTGTCAGGCTGGTTATTTGGACTTCCCTGGGGGAAAACGAGACAATGGTGATCTCTCTCATTATACATATTAGTAACAATTACACAGAGTGTCATAAATTTATCGTGTGTCAATTGTCATAAAACTCAGACTGTAGTAAATATTGGACAGACGCTTGTGCTATCGAGTTAAATCTGAAGCTGGGTTGGTATCTGGTTGAAGATTCTGCACGTGTTCCACTACAAACGTTCACTCCTCCCGCAACGCCGGAAGCCGAAGCACCACTTCGGTCCCGCCCTCCTCGCGGGGATGGAAGGCGACGGTACCGCCGAGTTGGTCGACGCCCCACTTGACCAGCCAGAGACCGAGGCCGCTGGCGTGTCTGAGTTGCGTCTCGCCGTGGGCGTCGATGGCGGCGAGTTCGCTCGCGTTGATGCCGGGGCCGTCGTCCTCGACGCGAATCACGAGTTCGTCGGTCTCGTGGCTCGCGGTCACCGTGACGACCGGCGTCGCCGCTGGGTTGTGTTGGACGCCGTTTTCGACGAGTTCGCGGACGATGGGTTCGAGCGTGGGCGCACAGACGAAGTCGTGGGCGGGAAGCTCGTGGAGTCGGATATTCCCACAGGGGAACTCGGTGCGGACGGTGTCCGCGGCGGCCCGTATCTGAACGGCTACGGGGAGGAGACGGATGTCGTCGTCGCCCTCGCGGGTCGCGCCGAGTTTGCGCGCCTTCTGGCTGATGTTGACGAGCGTCGACGCGTGGTCGTGGAGGGTTTGGGCGTGGTCCCGCGCGTCGTCGAGTTCGCCGCCGTCGATGTCGTCCAAGACGAGGTTCGCGTAGCCTTCGAGGAGGTTCGCCTCGGTCCGGAGGTTGTGTCGAAGGACGCGGTTCATCACCTCGAGTTGCTGGAGGTTCAGCCGGCGGTCGGTCACGTCGCGGAAGACGAGCGCGTGGCCGATATCGCGGCCGTGGTGGTCAGTAAAGGCGCTCGTCCGGAGTTCGAAGTAGCGCTGTCCCGACCCGAGTCTGACCGTGAGGTGGTCCGTGTCCCGCTGGTCGGGCGAGAACGCCTCGATAACGTCGCTGACGGGGTTGCCTTTGAGCTCGGCGGCGGTGTCGCCGAGAATCCGCGCGGCCGCTTGGTTCACGTCGGTGACGCGCCACTTCGTGTCGGTGACGATGACCGCGTCGGTCATCGTCTCGACCACGCGTTCGCGGGCGACCCACCGGGGGACCGGTCGGGCTTCGAGGAGTTCGAACCGACTGACGGCGACGGTACACGCGAGGCCGGCGAACGCGAACGCCGCGGGGGTCATGTCAACCGCCGCGCCGTACAGTTCGAGGAGCGTCGTGGCGGCGTTTCCGAGCACGGGCATCAGCGCCCCGAGAACGAGCGTCGCGGCCTGAAGCCGGTAGATCGTCGGCATGTCGAACGCCGTCCGGAGGATGACGACCGTGCCGGCGAGCCACAGCAGGTAGCTGTATCCCAACAGGACCCAGTACAGCGGTCCCCACTCGGTCTGGAGGACGGTAATCGTCCGACCGATGGCGGGGACGACGGTGACCGAACTCCACATCAGGTGGTGTGCGGGGTTGGTCCAGACGGCGACGAAGCCGACCACGGGGAGAAACGAGAGGACGAGAAGCGACCCCGACGCGGTGAATCGGTCCCGACCGGCGTAGGCGAACGCGAAGAGGAACCAAGCGATGGGGGCCACGAGAACGCCGGCCCACTGGAGGTTCGCAAGGACGAGTTTGAGCGTCAGGTCCGCGACGAGGAGTTCCAACAGGTAGCCCGCCGACCACCAGCCGCTGGCGAGGCCGAACACGATGAGCCCGGTCGCGCCGGGCGTCGAGCGCCGTCGCCACGCGAACAGGGCGACGTAGCCGCTTACGACGCCGGTGATAACCATCAGGCCGACGACGACGACGATGAGTGAGACCGGCTGTATCAGCAGGCGTGCGCTGACGTCGCTTCCGAACACCAACTGTTCGAAGGGGACCCACTCGATGCTCGGGAACACTAACTGAATAGTCATTCACCAGGTGACAAAAACGTATTCGAGAATCTGAGCGGGGAGTTTCACCCCGATGCCGCCTCCGAACTCGTCTCAGCGGCGTTGTATCAGCGGTTGACGCGTCACGCGAGCGTCCCGCCGGTTCCGACAGCCGCGGCGACGACCGCGACACCGACGGCCATCAGCACGCCCTCGCCGTCGCGGAGCGTACAGAGTCGCTCGACCGACCGGGAGGACCCGGTGAGCGCGTGGGTAATCCACGTCGAATAGGCGACCGAAGGAAGGAGTGCGACCGGAGCCCACGCGGGGACGACGCCGACCCACGCCGCACCCGAGACGAGTCCGAGCGAGACGAGTTCTAACCCGTAGAGGCTCAGTTGCGTGCGGCGGACGCCGACGACCGTCGGCAGGGTCTCGACGCCGTTCCGGGCGTCGCCCGTCACGTCGCGGACGTTGTGGACTTCGACCGAGATGGCCGAACGGAGGAAGAACCAGCCCGCCGCGACGGCCGCGCCGGCGGCGTAGTCGGGTGCGGTCGCGGCGACCGCGAGCGGGATGAACGCCACGGGGACCGCCCACGCGAGCGACACCGTCGCGGTGTTGACGAGAAAGACGTCCTTGAGGCGGTCGACAGACGAGAACGGGACGAGCGGGACGGTGTAGAACGCGGCGACGACGCCCGGAAACAGCGTCAGCCCGAGGGCGTAGACGCCGCCGTACCGGACGGCGAGCCAGAGCGCGACGGCGACGACGACCACCGAGCAGGCGGCGTACAGCCGCGGGTGAGACGCCACGAAGGCGGTCCGTTCCGCGTAGTTCTCCGCGTCGGCGTCGAGGTCGGCGAGCTTGTCGAAGTTGTAGATGCCGATGGTGATGAGGAAGCCGACGACGAGGGCGGCGTTCGGCGTGATTCCGGCGAGCGCAGACGCGACGAACACCTCGGCGATGGTCGACGCGCCGAGGAACACCGAGCTGTGGACGACCGCACCGTACAGGCGAGTTGGAACGATTCGCATGGCACCTTCGTGTCGTGGCGCGAGCAGATTAGTTGTGAGCCAGGCAACAGTTTTCCCCGGGAATCCGGTTTTCGCTTGCGGTCGAACGTGTTCGGGACCTCGCTCATTCGGCTTCGGCGCGTAGTGGGACGTATGGAGACAGGGACAGCCGAGCGGAAAGCGCCGAACGCGACGGGTGCGGCGGATGCGACAGAGGACGCGACAGACGCGGCGTCGGAGACGGCGGACTCGCCAGAGACGACAGTCGAGGTCAAACTGACCGGACATGTCAGGACGGCCGCGGGCACCCATCAGATGGAGTTCACCTTCGAGGGCGAGACGCTCCGGGCGTTCCTCGACGCGTTCTTCGAAGCCTACAACGTGCGCGACCTCGTCATCGCAGAGCGCGAGGCGGACGCGACGACGCGGGGGTGGGCGCGGGTGGAGCGACCGCCGGGCACGTGGCGGAAGAACCCCGAAGGAGAGCAGACGCAGCCCTACGCTCGCGTCCTCGTCAATGGCGTGTTCAACGAGAACCTCGACGGCTTCGACACGCGACTCGAAGACGGCGACCGCGTCGCGCTGATGAAGCCGTTTCTGTACTGTGTGTGAGCGGGTTCTGCCGAAATGCAGGCGCGACTCCCGTCCTCACGGAGCGACGCAGACCGAACGCCGAGTAGCGTTACCGAGCGGGTTGCCTTCGTTCGCACGGCAAAGTCAATCGGCTCGGAGCGTGACAGATTTCGCTTCGTAGTCTTCGAGAATCGCGTTCTGTCCGCCGACGCTCACCGCACCCTCGTCGGTCTCGAGCGTTAGACTCGTCTGCAACGTGTATTCGTTCGTCGGTGGGTTGACGAGCGCTTGGCTAATGTTGCTGACCCGTCCGGAGACCGTCTCTCCGTCCTCTGTCTCGATGTCTGCCCAGATAGCTGTCCCATCCTTCTCGTGGAGTATCGCTTGGAAGACTGCTTGTCGGAACCAGTCGTACGTCTTCGGGAGTGGGTCCGGGTCGGTGATGAACACCTCAGTTCCGGCCGGCCAGTAGGCACTGAAGAACATCCCGTGAATCGAACCTGCAAGGTGTTTCTCAGAGACCGCCACACCGTCTCCAACGTCGTGTGTTCCGGATAGTAAGAGCGCGTCGCCAACTAAGGCCGACTGGTGGACCGACGGATTCGTCGACTGCGTATCCGTCGCGAACATGAACAAGATGTTCTCGCTCCAACAGCGAACGACGTCCGCAACACCGCTGAAACGCTCCCGTGCCGTCGAGGGGTCGTCAACACCTTGCACTAACAGGAATACGAGCACGTCCCGCTCTCTGGCAGCCTGTAGCTCGCGTTCGATATCCGGATAGACGCGCTCCGGAATCGCAACGATGACCTCGCGTTGAGCTTGTGAAATCGCCTCTCGAAGCCGTTTGAGAGCCGTCTCGTGGGACTTCACCATCTTGAGCTCCGGCGTCTGTGGCTTCGTGTCGTTGAACCGGGTATCCAGCACCGGTGTAATCGAGTCGATTCGACTCGATAACGCAGCCATCGACTCTTTTGGGGGAACTGCACGAATCGTCTTCGGCGAGGCGTGGTCGTTGACACGGACCAGACCACGGTCTTCGAGTCGGTCAGTAATGGTGTAGACCGCCTGTTGCGAGACGTCCGCCGCTTCCGAAATCGCACTTGTCGTCGCTTCGCCTAAGGACAACAACGCGAGGTAGACATCGATCTCTTTGTCCGAGAATCCGAAATCGCCCAGTTCCGCTCTGAGCATCGCGTCGTTTTCCTCACCGCGCTGAGACATGATAGTGGTAGGTAGGGGTCATCGATTTAATTGATTGTTCATCTGTCAAGGTCCGAAGAGATTGTCGTGGCTGTCTGTCTCGTCGATTCAGAGGAGCTGTTTCTCGTGTTCGTCGAGTTCCTGTTCGCCCCCTTCAGTCCGCATCGAACGCCACCCACGAAGCATCTGGCGAAACTTCGGAACGTACGTCCGTCGACAGTCGCGGAAGAACGCGTAGATGCCGTAGGCCCAGAAGAAAAACAGCACCGTAACCGCGCTGACGTACACGATAGTGAGTGTCTCGAGCATTGTCAGTCCTCGACGGTGGTACGCTGTTCGCTCGTCGCTGTGCTGCGGGAACTCACGAGACCGTGACAGTGGGCGTCGCCTGACTGCTGGTCGAACAGATGGAGATTCGCACGGTCGAAGCGAACTGTGACTGGTTCTTCCTCTGAGAGTTCGACGTCGGGGTCGACGCTCATCAGCAACTGGTCTCCCTTCCGTTGCGCTTCGTCCATGGTCGTGGTCCCACGGGAGCCGTGGGTGAGGTAGACGAAGATTTCGTTACCCATCGGCTCGATGACGTCAGTAACCGTGTCGACTGGTTTCGTCGGGTGCGCGATGCTACCGGCTTCGTCGGTGAGATGGACGTCTTCTGGTCGAACGCCGAGCGTTACCGGGTCACCGACGGAGACATCGAACTCAGTCGGGTCGAATTCGACGGAAATGAACTCCGACTCGAAGCCGTCGTGGCCGACTTCACCCTCGATGAAATTCATCGATGGTGACCCGATGAATCCGGCGACAAAGCGGTTCGCTGGTTCGTTGTAACAGGTTAGCGGTGGCGCGATTTGCTGCAGTTGACCGTTGTTGAGGACCGCAATACGGTCGGACATCGTCATGGCCTCCGCCTGGTCGTGTGTCACGTAGATGATGGTCGTGTCCAGTTCCTTGTGCAGGCGCTGGAGTTCGGTTCGCATGTGAACGCGAAGCTTCGCGTCGAGGTTTGCGAGCGGTTCGTCCATGAGGAACGCCTCTGGCTCGCGGACGATCGCCCGGCCGATGGCGACGCGTTGGCGCTGACCACCGGACAGTTCTGCGGGTTGCCGGTCCAACAGCTCGCCGATCTGGAGGATATCCGCTGCTCGTTCGACCCGGCGGTCGATCTCCTCCGTCTCGAAGTCGCGGAGTCGCAACCCGAAGCTCACGTTGTCGTAGACGTCCATGTGCGGGAACAGCGCGATGTTCTGGAAGACCATCGCGATGCCCCGGTCTTTCGGCGGGAGCTTCGTGACCTCCTTTCCAGCGATCGTAATCTCGCCCTCCGTCGGGAGCGTGAGACCAGCAATCGTCTCCATCGTCGTCGATTTCCCACAGCCCGATGGCCCAACGAGACAGACGAATTCGCCGTCTTGGATGTCCAAATTCATGTCGTTGACTGCCGTTACGTCGTCGTACTGCTTCGTCACGTGTTCAAGTGTAACATTTCCCATAGTGAATCACTCCTTGACTGCGCCGGCGGTGAGACCGCTGACAATTTTCTCTTGTGCGACGACCACGATGAGCGCGACCGGGAGAATCCCGATGAGGCTCGCAGCCGCCATGTAGTTGTACAGGCTGGTGTATTGGCTCTGGAAGGCCAGAATGCCCCACACGAGTGGGGCACCGTTCTCAGGCTGCCCTGTCGTCATCAGGAACGAGAAGAAGAACTCGTTGTAGACGGCGATAAACGTCAGAATCCCGGCAGTCGATAAGCCGGGTGCCGAGAGCGGCATGATGACTCTGAATAGTGCGCCGATTCGCGTCGTCCCTTCCACGCGTGCTGCGTCCTCGAGTCCGTCCGGAATCTGGCTGTAGAACGTCGTCAGGATGAAGACTGACAACGGCAGGAAGAGCCCGCTGAACGGAACGATGATCGCGCCGACCGTGTTGAACAGGTCCGGGCTGTGAAGCCCGAAGAGCACCACGTTCCCGGTGAAGAGCTTGAACAAGGGGAGGATGAACGCCGCTGGTGGGAAAAACGAGATTACCAACAGCAACAGCAGTAACCCGCCCTTCCCACGGAAGTCGAGCCGTCCGAACGCGTATCCCGCCAGACTCGAGACGAGCAGGACGTATGCCGTCGTCGTGATGGCAATCACGAAGCTATTGAACATATACTGGTGGAGGGGAACCGTCTCCCACATGTCGACGAAGACGGAGATGTTGAATCCGCGTGGAATCGGACCCATGTTCACGATGAGGTCATTCGGCGTGAGTGACAACACCACGAGCCAGTAAATCGGGAAGAGCGTCGTGAACATGAAGAAGATGAGCGCGACGTAGAACATCGCTTTGTGTACCTTCCCGGGGTTCTCGATCGCGCTTTTGACCCAGTTGGTGAAGGGCCCCCCACCGTCTTCGGCGTCGGTGTTCTGTGCGGTCGTCATCTATGCACTCCCTCCAATTCCTCTGAGGCTATCCACGAATTTTAACAGGTACACGAGAATGAACGCGCTGATTATCAGTGCAGTAAGGAAGGCCAGCGTCGCTGACGTCCCGTAGCGGTTCGACCGGAACGCCGAGATGACGAGACAGGTCATCGACGGAACTGTGCGACACCCCGACAGCACCTCGATGACGCCGTACACTTTCAGCGCACCCAGCGTGCGGAAGAGCATCCCGACCAGCACGGCCGGGAGCACCAACGGGAACGTGATCAGCTTGAATCGTTGCCAGGCGGTTGCCCCGGCGACTTTGCTGACGTCGTAGAGACTCCGGTCGATGCTCTGCATCCCGGCGAGGATGATGAGCGCCATGAACGCGGAGGTCTTCCACGCGTCAGTGATCGTGATTAAGATGAGCGAATCTTGCGTGTTCGACAGCGGTGTCGACGAGAAGAGGCCAATCTCCTGCAACGGAGCGACCAGAAACCCGATGCTCGGTTCGAACAGGAGGTAGAACATCATCCCCTGAACGACGACGGGGACTGCCCACGGGAGGATAATCGCCATCCGGACCCAGGCACGGCCACGAAACTCTTGGTCGAGGACTAACGCTTGCGCGAGTCCAACGACTGTCTCGAGCGTGACGCTCCCGATTGTGAAGGCGACCGTGAGGCCCACGGCGTACCAGAAGGACCCCGGTAGCACCGCGTTGCGCTGGCCGGTCAGCACGTCCACGTAGTTCTGCATGCCGATGAAATCACCGACGGAAACGCCAGTGAGGGCGTCTGCGTGAAGTGACATGGTGAACGTGTCTACCAGCGGCCAGAGTGCAACCGCACCCACCATGAAGAACGCCGGCACCAGCAGGAGGTACGCGTACAGCTCTTCGGGGAGGCCCTCGAGTTTGTTGGTGATGACGTAATCCGGGCGTGGAAAGCCGCTCGACTGCTTGTTTTCAGTTGCCATAGGCGATCAGACCGACTGCTCCTCGATTTCTGTCAGCTTGCCCGCGAGCTTGTCCATCGCTTGTTGTGGTGACTCGCCGCTGCCCTTCTGTAGTGCCTTGTTGACGGCGCTGGCAATCGCACCAGACTGGTCTGGCCAGGCGGTGGTCACCGGCCGTGGGATCGCATTGCTGCCCGCAGTTTGCAAGGCGTCCATGTAGCGTCCCATGACGTCGACATTCCGTGCTTCGTCGGAGTTGAACACCTCCGGTTTCGGCGGTAAGAAGCCGAGTGTCTCGAACTGCCACAGCGTGAACTCTTTGGACATCTTCGCTTTCAGCACTTCCACCACCGCGTCTTTCTTCTGTGAGTTCGGGTTCACAACGGAGTTCCACCCGCCAAGCGCGGATGCGGTTCCGCCAGTCCCGTTGTACTCGGCCTCGCTCTCTTTGACACCGTACGGCAGCGGCATCACGCCTAGCTTGTCACCGAGCGCATCTTCTGCCCCGCTTATCGCAATCGCGTATGGCCAGTTGCGGTGCATGACCGCGTTGCCGTTGGTGAACGGTTTGCGGGACGTTTCTTCGGTCCACCCGAGTGTCGCGGCTGGAGCGATGTTCCCGGGAATGTCCATCCCGTGTTTGTCGTCTGTGCCGTGGATGAACGACCGAACCATCTTGATCGCGTCCACGGCTCCTTTTTTGTTGACCGTGACCGGGCGTTCGTTTACCGGTCCGAATAGATTCTCGGACCCACCGAAGTAGGCTCCACCCCACGTCGTCATCCATTCGTTGAAGTCACAACAGGCCAGTCCCCCGTAACTGTCCGCTTGGAACGTGTAGCCGTACTTGATGTCGTTCTGCGCTTTGATGTCAGCAGTAATCTCGGCAAACCGCTGCCAGCTCATCGGTTCGGTTTGCCAGCCATCGGTGTCGTATCCCGCGTCCTCGACGAGGTCCTTCCGGTACTGTATCGTCGGGAAATCCGGGAACTCCGGCACCCCGTACAGGGTCCCGTCAGGAGCACTTGCGGACGCGACGCTCGCCTCGAAAAAGTCGTTCTTGACGGTGCTGACCGTGCTGCTGTCCAACAGTTCTTCCAGACTCTGTACTTGCCCCCGCTGTATGAACGGAATCGTCCATCCGGAGTCCATCGTGAAGATGTCCGGTTCTTCTCGGCCTGCGGAGAGCCACGTGCGGTACTGACTGAGCAACTGGTCTGTTGTCGACGGGCCGTCCACGATTTCAACGTAGATATCTTCCGAGAGCCCCGCGTTCCACAGCGCCTCGCGAAGTTGGTCCTTGACCGCTGGTGATTCGTTGGAACCCACGCCAGCGTACTGGCGAACGACTGTCTGGTCCGAATCCGCCTTCTCAGGCTTGTCTCCACTTCCTCCGCCGAGACACCCCGCGAGCCCCGTCACGCCGCTCGCCGCTCCGACCGCTTTGACGAATCGGCGGCGCGAAACCGGCGACTGTGCTGAGTTCTCGTTGCTATTGGTTCCCATGGTGCATCTACGATTGTGATAGATGGCACAATAAAGATTCTGAATCAAGCAGTTGATTAAGATTCTAGCTAGGATTAAGTGGTCGCCTCTCTTCGGCTTTGACGAACGGGAGCGTCGCTCCTCGACCGATTACCCGATCATGAGACGACAATACCGACTCCGACAGCCGCAGACAGCATCGACGACGCAGTTCGCATGGAACTCGCCGCGAACAGACCAGCCCGACGGTTCTGCATCCGAGTCGTCGATTGACGCGGGTGAGGTCCAATGAACGGGGCCGCAGTCGTCGAACACAGCACTCAATCGTGGTGGAAAGAAGCAGTCGTCTATCAGATATACCCGCGCAGTTTCAACGACTCAAACGGCGATGGAATCGGCGACATCCCCGGCATCACCGAGAAGGTCGAGTACCTCAACGACCTCGGGGTGGATGTCGTCTGGCTCTGTCCGGTGTACGACTCGCCGAACCACGACAACGGGTACGACATCCGCGACTACCGCTCCATCATGGACGAGTTCGGGACGATGGCCGACTGGGAGGATCTGCTGGAAGAACTCCACGAACGAGACATGCGACTCATTATGGACCTCGTGGTCAACCACACCTCCAGCGAACACGAGTGGTTCCAGCGCTCCCGACGGCGCGAGGGGAAGTACGAGGAGTACTACTACTGGCGCGACGGCTCACCGGACGAACCACCGAACAACTGGGAGTCAATCTTCGGCGGTCCGGCATGGTCCTACGACGACGACCGCGAACAGTGGTATCTCCATCTGTTCGACGAGAATCAGCCCGACCTGAACTGGCGCAACCCCGATGTCCGCGAAGACGTCAAAGAGATGATCACGTGGTGGCTGGAGAAGGGAATCGATGGCTTCCGCATGGACGCGATCAACTTCATCTCGAAACCCGAGGGACTTCCGGACGGCGATCCTGATTCACGACTCGTCGGTCACGAACACTACGCTCACGGCCCACACATCCACGAATACCTTCAAGCGGTGTACGACGATACCCTCGCGAACTACGACACCATGACCGTCGGCGAGATGGGCGGGACGAGTATCGACAAAATCGCCGAGTACCTCGGTGAGGGAAACAGTGGGTTGGACATGATGTTCCAGTTCAACCACCTAGCCGTCGACGATGGACCGAACGGACCATGGAGTCTCGATGGGTGGGGAGAGTGGGAACTCACGGATTTCAAAGAAATCGTCACCCGCGCACAAGACGAACTCGCCGCAGAATTCTGGGAGGCACTGTTCCTTGGGAACCACGATGTTCCCCGAATCGTCTCTCGCTTTGGCGATGACGAAGAGTATCACGAGGAGAGCGCAGCACTCATCGCTACCTTCCTGCTGACGCTGCGTGGAACGCCATACATCTACCAAGGCGAGGAGATCGGGATGACGAACGCCGAATTCGACACGCTCGACGAACTCGACGACGTGATGACTATCGGGAAGGTCGAAGAACTCATCGACGCGGGTGCTATCGACTCGTTCGAGGAGGTACGTGGCCTGGTCAACTACCTGAGCCGCGACCACGCACGGACACCGATGCAGTGGTCCGACGACCCTCACGCAGGGTTCACCGACGGTGAGCCGTGGTTTGGCGTCAACGACAACTACTGCGACATCAACGTCGATGCGGCACTCGCCGATGAGAACTCCATCTGGCGCCACTATCAGTCGCTCATTTCACTCAGACACGAGCTGGACACGCTCGTTTATGGCGAGTACGAACTCTTACTGCCCGACCACGAGCAACTCTTCGCCTACACGCGAACGCTCGGTGACGAGGAAGTACTGGTCGTTCTCAACTGGTCGGACGAACCGGCGACGTTCGACGCTGCGGACATCGACCCCAGTCGTGCTGAGATACTGCGTTCTAACTACGAACAATCACCGGAGAACCCACGCGAACGGGAGTTCCGGCCGTACGAAGCAGTTCTCTATCGGCTGTAACGGAGTCACTCGACAGGTCGGCGTCCCAGTCTGGCGGGTGATGCGGCGCCGGGTCCTCGGTGTTCGACCGTGTCGTCCCACCCCGCTGTCCGACCGCCGCAGGACTAACGTCCTCGGCCGACAGAAGACAGGTATGTCATCGCCCTCTACGGACGACTCGACTCGTGAGCGCGGCCCGGACGAGGCGTTCTGCCGCGACTGCGGCGCGGTCATCGACGCGCGCGCCGAAATTTGCCCCGAATGCGGGGTCCGCCAGCGCGACCCGCCGAAGTCGTCGGTCGACTCGGCGCTCGACGACCTGTTCGAAGGTGGCAACCCCTTCGTCGCGGCGGTGCTGTCCGCGATTTTCCCCGGTCTCGGACAGCTGTACAACCGCGAGCTCGAACGCGGCCTCGTCTTCGCGGTCGGCTTCATCGTCGCCTCCGTCTCGGTGATGGTCTTCATCGGCTTCCTCCTCGCGCCCGCCGTGTGGCTCTACGCGGTGTACGACGCCTACACGCGTGCCGAACTCCGGGCCGAGGAGCTACGGCGGGAGGCCGAGCGGGGACAGGAGACGGAGATTTCGGTCAGCGAGGCGGACGGCGAGGAACGCGAGGAATAGACGCGAAGGTTTTGGAAAACCGAGTTCGATGAGTTTTGTCGGCTACGCCGGTGGCCGCTCTGGAGTCCTCGGTAACCGAGACTAATCAGACAACGTGGCTCTGTTGAAACCATCTGGTGCTGATAGTTTTCTGAAGGTGTGCTGAATACAGAGCGCGAGTCGGTCAGCGGATGTACTATGGCAGGATGAACCAGGTGTGTGTTCCTGCGTTCGATTGTACTTTGTTCTCTCAATCGGGATCTCGGGAGTACGCTGCTGATCGCAAGAATACCGAGAAAACGGAACGAGACTCACGAACAGACAGCGAGTAGAGTGATTTTGCTCGTCCGTTAGTCGGCTTTGGTCTCTTCGAGGAACTGTCTCACTTCATCGAGTTCTGGACATCCACCGAACTGATTGTCACAGATATAGAGAAAGACGCCTCCGTTGGAAAGTTCTTCAGCATGTCCAGCGGGAATCGACAGCAACCGTTCACGACCAATCTGGTCTGTGAGGTTAGCATTGTAGAATGTTATTGCCTGCACAGGACGATCGAGTAACTTTTCGTCATCTGTCGGGACCACGGGATTATTTTCGTTCGTATACGTTCCATAGACGAACCCCATTCGTTCGAATAGTTCTTTTGCAGCCTCGACGAATGCGTCGTGCGATTCACTATCTGGAACAGAGTTCCGATGTGTCCGCAATTCGACCCTGCATCTATCTTCGGCCACCGGGCGGATAATTAGTTTGAATGGGAAACCACGACTCGGGGTGAAGTCGAGTGACACTATGAGAGCAGTCGTCTCTGGGTCAAGCTTCTGATACTCTTCGAGAATCTCTCCAATACGTTCAGTACACTCAAACTGAGCAGGTTCGTTCACATAGTCTGATTCACTGGTCACTCTGTTAGACACCATATAGTTCCCCGGTGCGGCACTCGTGTTATACCGTGCCCCCCGTGACACGAGAAAGAATAGCACTCGGCTAGCGAGTGTTGAGTCGGGCGCATCAGTATGCACGAACGTGAGATTCCACTCCATAGTCTCACTCGTCTTCGACGGCCTTCAGGTCGAGCCGCGGAGCAAACGACTCGTACGTCTCGTCGCTCGAAACGATCGTGTCGCCATCTGATTCGACGAGATGGAGCGCGTCGAAGGGCGTGAACCCGTGGTCTTCGACGTAGGTCGCAGCTGTGACAACGGTGTCCACGTCACCACGTACTTCCAACAGAGCAGCGGCATTTGTGACAACTCGCTCTGTATCTCGTTCTTCACGATATGCAACCATGAAGAGTTCGATGAGTGTGAACTGAGACGTCCATAGTTCGTCCCGGTGGTCGCGATATACTTCCTCTGCGGCGTCACCAAGCCAGTCTTCGCCCTTGATGAGTGCCAGCAGGAAATCCGTCTCCGCGTACATTC